>JAISVE010000021.1 GCA_031271725.1 Bacteroidales bacterium | reverse complement strand
ATAGACAGCTTTTTTCTGATTTTATAGACAGCGGTTTCTATTGTACGGACAGACCTGTTTGTTATCTGTGCTATTTCTTTTGAAGACATATCAAATATGGAAAGTAAGCAAGTTCTTATCTCAAAATCGCTTAATGCTTCACTTGACGCATTGTTCAGTTTCTTAAAGAAATCGGGGTGCAAGGTTTCAATATAAGGCTTTATTGCGAGCCAGCTTTGCTCTCCTGCAAAATTTTCTACCGTTTGCACAAGACTTTTTGCCGTTTTTACAATTTGTTCGTCTTTGCGGGAATTGCCTATTTTTTGAACGCCGTCTATAAGTGTGAGCAGCATTTCGTGATTTGTAATAAGTTGTTGAATTTGTTGCGCATTAACTCGATGAGGCTGTTGTGGAGTTGTTGGCTCGGCAACAGGTATAGAAACAGGCGCAGGAGAAGGCGTTGGATTTACAATGCGAGGGCGGTCTATTGCCTGATACGGCTGCTGTGGAACCGCCGGCTGAACAACCGTAGTCTCCATGCCCAATGCCTGCGATAAAGTCAAAGCAGAATTATTTTTCTTTTTAGACGGAATAAGCAGAACAATAAGCCCCGCCAAAATCAGCAAAACACTGATAATACCTGAAATCAAAAGCAGCAAAAATATCATAAGCAAAGTGTTTATCACAAAGATAATTATTTTTAACGTCAATTTGTTTTCTAATTTTCTTAATTTTGCACATTGTTCAATATTTCAACATTAAAACTATGAATAAATTGATCACCGTAATAATGCTTGCTGCTCTGGTAGCAATGACTTCATGTGTATCATCCAAAAAATACAATGAATTATTAAAACAAAACGAGGATGCTAAAAAAGAACTTTCCTCTCTGAAAAGGACAAAACAAAGGCAGGAAACCGAAATTACCGAACTTACAACCCTGCGCGACCGCTTACAAAAGCAAACAGCTTCAATGAAAAAGGAGTTAGATACTTTGCGCCGTAATTATTTTGTCTGTCAAAAAGAACTTCAATCCTTACAGGACAGTTACAAAAAAATAGACTCAAAATATAAAAGCACTGTATCAAGCAATCAACAATTATCACAAGACTTGCAAGAAAAAGAAGATGCCTTAAATGCGGTTGCAAAAGCACTCTCTGAAAAAGAAGCACTGCTTGCCGAAAAGGAAAAGAAGGTTGCCGAACTGCAAGGTATTTTGGACGCAATGCAAAACAAAATGCGTGAGTTGAGGCAGAAAATATCCGATGCTTTAACTGGCTTTGCCGGAAAAGGCTTAACTGTTTATACAAAAGGCGGCAAGGTATATGTTTCTGTTGATGAAAAACTGCTTTTTGCATCGGGCAGATCAGAAGTTGGTGCTGAGGGACGTGCGGCTCTTGCACAGGTTAGCAACGCTCTTGCCAGCAATCCCGACATTCAGATTCTTGTAGAGGGGCACACCGATGATGTTCCGTTTAGAGGTAAGGGCGATATTAAGGATAATTGGGATTTAAGCGTAATGCGTGCAACTGCTATCGTTAAAATTTTGCTCGAAAATCCCAATGTTAATCCGGCACAGGTAGAAGCAGGCGGACGTGGAGAATATTTGCCTGTGGTTGATAACTCTACTCCGGAAAACCGCGCAAAAAACCGTCGAAGCGATATTATTATTACGCCTAAACTCGATGAACTCTACCAGATTCTTGGAGAGTAAAATTTCTAAAGTTTTAAGAGAATTTTCTAAAACTTTAAAGGTCAAGGCGCACGAGTGAAGGAGTGAGGGAGCGTACTAAAGTACGTGACCGAACTACAAGCGAAGTGCAACGCAGAGATTTGAAGTTTTAGAAATTTTCTCGGTTGCAAATTAGTTTATAGTCGCAGTATCTGCAAGTATCGGGGTTGTCGCACTTCTTAAACGGTTTTGATATGTCGAAAATATTTTCCAAAACTGTTTTTAAGTATTGCTCAAACTCGACATAATCGCAATTCGGAACATCTAAAATCGGCGTTTCAGACTCATTGTTTTTTAAGGGAAAATACAATACCGGGGATACTGTTTTTACATCGGGATTATTTTTTGAATAACAATACGAATATAGTAGTATTTGCAAAAGATAACTTGACTTCTTTTTCCTTTCCGGCGAAAAAATAACGCTTATGTCTGTGTCATAATCACTCTTTAATTTTTTGCTATCGGGCATTATCCCTGTTTTGTAGTCAATGATACGCACTACCTCGCTTCCTTTATCTATCCTGTCTATTGTGCCACCTACATCTATTTTATTACCATTGTTTAACAAAATTTGCCACTTGTAATTTTCACTTTCCATCTCCATTATTTCAAATGGCTGCGTGCTATCATAGGCAATAGTATTATTAAACATTTTTTCTATTACCGTTCTGTATATATGTTTTTCGCCTTCTTTGTCTTTTGAAAGTTTAATGTTTTCATCATTGAGAACTTCGGTGAATGCTTGCTCAATTATTTTCTCTAAATTCTCTTCCCCGCTGCTGCATTCTCGACCACCGGAAACGTCTAAAAACTCTTTCCTATAATAGATTTCCATACTTCTATGAAAAACCGAACCGAGTATAGCCGCATTTAATTCATCCTTATCGCTGCTGTCAATTGCACCGAGAATATATTTAAGATAAAAACGCAAAGAGCAATCTATATAGGCATTAAGCATTGAAGGAGAAAAAGTTTTTTCTGAAATTTTTTGCAACATTTCAGGCGTTTTCCGTATTGAATCTTGCGCCAACAATGTTTGGGTTGATGAACTTTGTGTAAACGGTGCTTGCAATGAAAGTTCATCCGCTCCCTGCCCGAACTCCAACTGCAACTGCCTTATAAATCTACTTTTTTCGTTTTTTGAAGTTATGGTTTTTCCGTCACAATAAACTATTGTTGCCGAATTAGACCTCGTTAATAATCGCCAAAAAATATGCGCTTGCTGTTTCTGTTCATCATCTTGTGTCGGCATATCAAAATGACGGCGGACAAAAGGAGGTATAAAAGAACCGTCTGTACTCGTTTTAGGCATCACCCCTTCATTAACCGACAGCATAAGTATATGTTCAAAATCCATATTTTTGGTATCTACCGGAGCAAGAATTTGCAAGCCCCTTGCTGGCTCACCCAAATATGGGATTTTCATTGAAATTAAAATACGACGCAACAATTTTATAAAGGTTGCCGGCTCCATTTGAATATTTTCATCTGCAAGTACGGTGTTAAGATCATGCAACATTTTTCCAATAAAAACAACATCTTGCCTTTTCGGATTACGCGAAACATGCAAATCGATTTCTTTTTGCAACAACTCTTGCAAAATTTTTACACTTGCTTCAACAGGTGCATCCATAAGCACACGCATTAAGCAGACTGCAAAAGGCGTTTGCACCAAGTCAAAAAGAATTGCTGTATTGGGTTGCTCTTCTTCCGGCACAACATCTATAACAACAGGCAGAATTTTTTCATCGCAAAGCACTATTGCCGCATCTGTTGCATCTTTATCTTTCCTGTCTATTTTCTGCAACCATTTCGGTATAATTTCTGCTTGCGCAGACATGCCCCCCGACCGTACTACGCTTATGGCAGGATTTAGAGCATCCCTTATATCGTCTTGCTTGCCAATATCATCATTATAAAACACTGCCTTGCCCTGTTCTTTCAATAAGGAAAAAAGCCTTTCTTCTATCTTGTTGATGAAATCAAAACCGATAAAAATATATTTTTTATGAGAAAATTTTTCGGGATGCGCTTCTGCTTCGCTTAGTGCCCGCCTTAAAAACAGTCCTTCGTACGCAATCTTTTTCTGCCTGAGTTGCTCTGAATATTCTTTATAAACAATACTTAATTTATCCCAAAAATCAAAAAAACGCTCTTTAAGCACAGTGTTTTTATTAAAAAATTTACGGATAATATCCCGTTGCTCTATGTTCAAATAATCGAAACTCTTGTACTTTTCAAGTGCGGAAAGATTGCCAAATAATTTATCCGAATCTACAATATATTTATCTATGGTGTTGAAGTCTTCAAGTAAGGTTTCACCGAGAAAATAAAAGTCATCAAAAGTTTCGGTGCTTTCAAAAACCCTCCTGTAAACCCTGTAAAGTTCTGCTACAAGTTTTATTTTTTCAGTGGGCTCCGTTATTCCTATTGGTCTTAAATCCGAGAAAGAAAACAGCAGTTCGCTTATGGTTGAATATTGCTCTTCCTCTACGGAAATAGGCGTTTGCAACTGTGAGAGATATTTGTTAAAGAAAAGACGAATTCGTTTTGACGGCAAAATAATTTTTGTGTCTGTAAATTCGGCTTTGCTAAAACTCTTTGCAATGTCTTCTGCAACCTGCTGTAAGAATGGTTTTCTATCTATCATATTACTTCTTTCAGCATTTTTTCTATTGTGAGTGACTTCCCTGTTTTAGATGGCTCTTTGCAAAATACAATTAAATTTTTCTTTGCGCGGGTAAAAGCAACATACCATGTGTTTAAGTTATCCATCCAAAGCATTTCCGTTTCTTTGTTATATTCCTTGGAGAATATTGACTGTTTCATCTTTTCACTGTAAGGCACAGGCATTACTGCTAAGTCAAAGGGTGGGGCGGCGTCTGAAGAGGGGCTACACCATATAAGGTCACCATGTTTTTTTGCCATATCGCCTTGACAAAAAGGAATTATAACCGTATCAAACTCCATTCCCTTAGATTTGTGAATTGTCATTATGCGAATACCGCTTGTATTTTGAGGAGTGGAAATTGACATATTTTGCATTTTATCCTCCCAATATTCGAGAAAGTTTCTTATATCTGATATTTCTTTTCTTGAATAGTCGATAAGGTTATCTAAAAACGCATAGAGATAGGCACTTGTGGCGATATTAAATGTACGGCAAATTTCATTTACAAGATCGTATAAGGGTATTCTTTCGGCATTTTTCGGAAGCTCTATACCTTGTAAAGATTGAGGAATATTATTATCACGCAATGCATGAACATCCGCCATATATAAACGGTTTTGCGGGTTATTTACCAAGCGCAATACCGCAATTATAAGTTGTAAATCCTTGCTTGATTTAAACTGAAAAGCATCTTCTGAAATTATGTTAGTATAGCCATATGCTATAAGATTTTCCGCAACTTCACGAACTTGCGCATTCGTTCTGCAAAGAATGCAAGTATCATTATCGCCTTTGCTGTCGTACTTATGCAAAGCCTCTAAAATTTCTTCCTGTATATATTCAAACTTTATGCTTTGTTTTCGGGGTGGCAAGGTTATGAATGAAACATCAACGCTTCCTCCTACTCCCTGCTGTGCTTGCTGTTCTACAAGTTCTTTATTATATGCTTTTCTAAATGGATTCTCTGATTCCATATCTGACCTTTTTAAGGTAACACCTAACTCACTTTCGTATTCCTTTGCCAAAATCTCACCCATTGCCGCAAATACAGAATTGTTAAACTCAACAACTTCTTTTTTACTACGGTAATTTGTGCCTAAAACAGTACCTGTCGGCATATCATTCAAAATACTCCAATCGCTGTTGCGCCAACGATAAATTGACTGCTTAACATCTCCCACAATCAAGTTGTGTCCACCCGCTGCATCAAGTTCGGCAAGTAGTGATTTGAAATTTTTCCACTGCAAAAATGATGTGTCTTGAAACTCGTCTATCAGCACGTGCCTTATTGTTGAACCAATTTTTTCAAAGACAAAAGAAGCATCTCCTTCCTGTAAAAGTTCACTTAACAACTGTTGTGTTTGCGCAAGCATAAAACGCCCTTTGTCTGCGTTCTGCAACTGCACTTGATCCGCAATTCTATCTATCAATTCTAACTGATGAATATATTTTAGAATAAATTCCGCAGAATTTATTGCAACTTCATTTTCCGGATTAGCAGCAATAATTTCCTTGCATAAATTTATTGTATCATTTATTTTTTGAGGACTTTCTTTTAACTGTTTGTCTAAAGCAGATTCTCTTTCTTGAAATTTCTCGTTAAAAAGTTTATGTCCGAAACTCCGCAATTCTTTTTCTACATCCCATTTGCTGTTTTCAAGTTTGTCTTCCAGATAATTTTCTATTTGCGATAACAAGTTTTTATCCTGAGAGCTCTCTGCTATCAAGGTTTTAACAGCATCATAAACCGGAATCTCAGTATCAAGTTCTATATTAAGACGTGTGCCAACACCGAGTTCTTTTGCCAAAAAACGCAGCACCTGTTGGAAGAAACCGTCTATGGTCATTATATTAAAACGCCCGTAATCGTGCAAAATACCATGCAATGCAGCATCTGCATTTTCTTTTATTTCTTCTTGTGAAAATTTTGAAAGTTCTTTATCGATGCCTCGAAAATCCCTGCCTTTTGCCATATCGGAAAGAAAAAGTAAGATTCTTTCTTTCATTTCGGCAGTGGCATCGTTTGTAAATGTTACTGCAAGAATACTGCGGTGGGCAGTGCGAACATCCCAGCCCGTAAGCAGAAGTTTTATATATTGCAGCGCGAGGGTATATGTTTTGCCCGCTCCTGCAGACGCACGATATACCGTCAATGACATATTATTTATTTAGTTTTAATTCAAAATGCGCACCTAAATACTTCTCGCGAACCTCTGCATCCGAAGCAAGCTCCACGGAGTTGCCAGACTTCAAGATTTTACCATCAAAAAGCAAATATGAGCGGTCGGTGATAGATAAGGTTTCATGTGCATTATGATCTGTTATCAAAACTCCGATATTTTTTTCTTTAAGTTTTTTTACTATCTGCTTGATGTCCTCTACCGCTATCGGATCTACGCCTGCAAATGGTTCATCTAACAAAATAAATTTGGGCTCTGACGCAAGCGCACGTGCAATTTCGGTACGACGGCGTTCCCCGCCGGAAAGTGCTACGCCTTTTGTTTTGCGAACAGTTTGCAAACCTAAATCATTCAATAAAAATTCGAGACGTTCTTTGCGTTTTGCAGCGTCTTTTTCTACAAATTCGAGCACGGTAAGAATATTGTCCTCAACGCTCATAGTTCTAAAAATAGATGCCTCTTGCGGAAGATAGCCAACGCCCATTTGCGCACGCTTGTACATAGGTTTTTTTGTTATATCCAAATTGTCAAGGAAAACCTTTCCGCTAAATGGTTTTATAAGCCCAACCATAATATAGAAAGAGGTGGTTTTTCCTGCGCCATTTGGACCCAAAAGTCCAACAATTTCGCCTTGTTTTACTTCTATTGAAACATTGTCAACAACCGTTCTTTGACGGTATTTTTTTACGATATCTTGTGTCTTTAACAACATAATACAATTTGTTTTTACAAAAAAAAGGTTTATCTTTATTACAAAGGTACGATTAAGCAGAGTGAAAAACAAACTGAAAAAACACAAACTGCAAGTCTGTGCCGATAAAGTGAATCAAAAACTATGTCTTACGAACTTGATTTTCTAAAACACAAACTTGAGGAAATCTTTGGCTTCAAGAGTTTCAAAGGAATACAACAAGAAGTTATAACGTCTGTTTTAGCCGGTGAAAATGTATTTGCCATTATGCCTACCGGAGGCGGAAAATCACTTTGCTATCAATTGCCCGCACTAATCTTACCAGGAACAGCTATTATTGTTTCTCCCCTTATCGCTTTGATGAAAAATCAGGTTGATGTGGTGCGCGGCTTTGAAAGCGAAAACACCGGCATAGCGCACTATATGAACTCCTCGCTTAGTCAAAAGGAGTTAAAGCAAGTTAAAGAGGATATTAAAACCGGAAAAACAAAACTCCTTTATGTTGCCCCTGAAACCCTTACTAAAGAAGATAATTTATCCTTTTTCAAACAAATAAATATCTCCCTTTTGGCTGTTGACGAAGCCCATTGTGTTTCCGAATGGGGACACGATTTTAGACCTGAATACCGCAATATCAGGCAAACTGCCGACCTTTTTGAACAAAAATTTCCCATTATGGCAATGACTGCTACTGCCACGCCAAAGGTTCAAAAAGATATTCAGAAAAATCTCGGAATGCTTGATGCAAAAATTTTCATGTCATCATTCAATAGAGAAAATCTTTACTATGAAGTACGTCATAAAACAGGAAACATAGATAAGGATATTATAAAAATTATCAGAGAAAATGCAGGAAAATCAGGCATTATATATTGTCTAAGTAGAAAAACAGTAGAAACATTTGCAGAAATTCTTTGCATGAATGGTGTTCGTGCATTACCTTACCATGCCGGGCTTGACGCAAAAACAAGGGCGCATAACCAAGACCAATTTCTAATGGAGAATGTCGATGTAATAGTTGCCACCATTGCCTTTGGTATGGGTATAGACAAGCCCGATGTGCGTTTTGTTATTCACCGTGATATGCCAAAAAGTTTGGAAGGCTATTATCAGGAAACAGGGCGTGCCGGTAGAGATGGCGGAGAAGGAAAATGTTATGCATTCTTTGCCGAAGAAGATATGCGTAAGTTTGAAAAATTCCTGCAAGACAAGAATGTTTTTGAAAGAAATACTGCACGCCAACTTATCGATGAAGTTATTTCCTATTCCGAAACATCTATCTGCAGAAGGAAATTTTTACTTCATTACTTCGGTGAATTTTATGACAATAAAAATTGCCAAAACTGCGACAATTGCCTGCATCCGAAAGAAAAGACCGATGCAACACAAGATGTTCTTTATGTTTTAGACATTGTTAAGCAAATAAAAGAGCAATTTAAAACAGAGCATATTGTCAATATGGCTTTGGGGAAAGTATCGCCAAGTATTAAGGAGTTTAAACATAATAAACTTGACTGTTTCGGAAAAGGGGCAAACAAGGAAAAGCGTTATTGGAACTCGGTTGTAAGGCTATGTTTTGTTGAGGGATTGCTTAGCAAGGAGATTGAAAACGAAGGCATATTAATACTTAATGAAAAGGGGTCCGAATACATTCAAAAGCCATATATGCTCGAAGTTGCAAAAGACCATACTTATAATCCGGACGATAATGATTATTCCATGGAAATAAAATCCGGTGAAGGTGGCGACAAGCAACTATTTGTACTCTTAAAAAATCTTGTTAAGGATATAGCAAAAAAAGAAAATGTTCCTCCTTATGCTATTTTTCAAGAAACATCACTTGAAGATATGTCATTGAGATACCCCATAACAATGGAGGAAATCCTGCATATTTCCGGAGTTGGAATAGGAAAGACACAGAAGTATGGAAAGATATTTGCTGACCTTATTAAAACTTATGTTGAGGAAAATGAAATTATCCGCCCAAATGATTTTATTGTAAAGCCATCTACGGCAAACAAAACCGCAATAAAGATTTATATCATTCAAAACATCGACAAAAAAATCCCTTTGAACGAGATTGCCATATCAAAAGGCTTGGAGATGGAAGAATTGATTTACGAAATGGAAAAAATTGTTATTGGCGGCACCCGAATTAACATAGATTATCATATAGAAGAAAATATAGATCCTTATCATACAGAAGAAATACTCGAATACTATTCTAATGCCGAAGACGACTCTGCCGACAAAGCGCATATTGAACTTGGTGAGGACGAATTTTCAAAAAATGATATTCGCCTCATACGTATTTCCTTTTTAAGCAAGTACAATTAGGCACCAAAAAATTAGTTTTTTGAACGGAAATTGAGGACTATCGGTGCACCTGAGAAGTTGTATATTTTGCGGATTTGATTTTCTACAAAACGTTTGTATGGATCTTTAATATATTGCGGAAGGTTGCAAAAAAACACAAAAGAAGGATATGCAGTAGGAAGTTGTGTGATATAGTTTACCTTTATCTGCTTGCCCTTATTTGTAGGTGGTGGAGTATCTCTCAATATTGGCAACAATGTATCGTTAAGTTGAGAAGTAGATATGCGGCGGGAACGATTTTCAAATACTTCTTTTGCCACTTCCATTACTTTAAAAATCCTTTGCTTTTTCAGCACCGAAGTAAATATTACCGGCACATCGCTAAACGGGGCAAGACGGCTCTTTATTTTCTCTTCATATTCTTTTAAAGTGTTGGTTTCTTTTTCGAGCAAATCCCATTTATTTACAACTATTACAACACCTTTTTTGTTACGCTCGCAAAGCGAAAAAAGATTTATATCCTGACTTTCCAAACCCGCCGTTGCATCAATCATCAAAATACAAACATCACTGTTTTCTATTGCGCGAATAGAACGCATTACCGAATAAAATTCAATATCCTCATTAACCTTTTGTTTTTTGCGCACGCCTGCGGTATCTACAAGATAAAAATCGAAACCGAAAAGATTATATCGTGTGTCGATAGTGTCGCGGGTTGTGCCGGCTATATCTGTTACAATATGGCGTTCCTGTCCGAGAAAAGCATTTATTATTGAAGATTTGCCAACGTTAGGGCGACCGATAACAGTAAGGCGCGGTATATTGTCCTTATCGTTTTCCTCCACCACCTCCATATCTTTTACAACTTCGTCGAGTAAATCGCCGGTACCGCTACCGCTTACTGCCGAAATAGCGAAATAATCGGGAAAGCCAAGAGAGTAAAACTCTACCGCCTCATCTTGTTGAGAATTGTTATCAACTTTGTTTACTACAAGCAACACCTTTTTCCCTGCAGCACTTGCTTCCCTTAACATTGATGCAACATCTTCGTCAAGCGGAGTAACGCCGTCTTTTGCATCAACAAGAAACAAAATTACATCTGCTTCATCTATTGCAAGCGACACTTGTCGTCTTATTTCTGCATTGAAAATATCTTCGTTGTCGGTAAGAAAACCGCCTGTATCTATTACGGAAAATTCTTTGCCGTTCCAATCACCGATGCCATAATTACGGTCGCGGGTAACGCCGCTTGTTTCGTCAACAATGGCATCACGCCTTTGGATTAGACGGTTAAAAAGTGTGGATTTGCCTACGTTCGGGCGACCCACAATAGCTACTATGTTTCTCATATTTTAGACCAATTTGGTGGATTTATCTCTATTTTAATTCTGCGATTTGTTATCGGGTGTGGAAAAATTAACAAGTAAGCGAACAGACATATTCCGTCTGTTTGAATATTTGATTTTTTACCGTACTTAAAATCTCCCACAATAGAATGTCCTATATGTGCAAGATGTACGCGAATTTGATTTTTTCTGCCTGTTTCCAATTGCACTTCAAGTAAGGAGTAATCGCCATGAGTTTCTTTTACTTTGTAGTGGGTTACGGCTCTCATTGCACTTTCCCCTCCCTGTACGGAAACCTGCATTTTCTGCCTGTCGTCTTCACACAAAAAAGTGTCTATTGTTCCCTTTTTTGCAGACGGCACAGCGTTTACCAAAGCATAGTAATACTTTTCAACACTATTCCAATTGTCCTTAAACCATTGCTGCACTCTTTCTGTTTTGGCAAACAACAATAAGCCCGAAACCTCTCTATCCAAACGATGTACAACAAAAACTTCAACATCTCTGCGTTCCCTTGTTTTCAGATAACTGCGAACCATTCCAAGCATTGAACGTGTTTTTTCGGTTGTTCTGCCGCTTGAAAGTATACCTGCGGGCTTAATTACCGCAAGAAAAAAATCATCCTCAAAAACTATTGAAAACGGGGCTTTTTCCCTATGCTGTTTGCGGGGTTCATATTTACGAAATTCAACTTTCTGCCCTTTTGCAACAGGAACATCTGCCCTGCGCACTACGGCTCTATTTATCGAAACGCAACCGAGCGAAATCATTTTTTTTATTCGCGTCCGATTACTTTCGGGAAACGCCGTAAGCAACAGTTGCCACAAGGGTTGATTTTCTTGAGATATGATTGTCATTTAATATTCTGTAAATTTAATGCTCGCGAATTTACGACTTCTTATCGACAAATAGAATAATATATATTTAACTCTATAAATTCAACAGCCATTTACTTACAGGAACAACATCTATTTGTAGATATTTCTCAGTTAAAGAAAACTCTTGCTCAAAACTTATTATTTTAACATTTTTACAATGTAATTCCTCCGCAGCTTCAAGCAATGCTGCTATTTCACGCTTGCGTGTTTTTTCGTTTGAAATATCGAAACACACTTGCAATAGCTGTGTTACTTTATGCTTGTCTCTGCAAACAAAATCAATCTCTCTATTGTTTTTTGTTTTGTAATAAAATATAGTTTGTCCAACAATAAAATTCCTTCTAAGTAATTCAGTAAAAACTAAGTTTTCAAGCAGACGACCAAGATTTTCAGACACATTAAAGGAACAAGCAAAAACAAAACCGTTATCAACAACATAAATTTTTTGCGGTGCTTTTTGCATAAGTTTTAATTTGGAATTAAAGCGCGGCAAATAGTAAAACAAATACGGCTCTGACAAATATCTGCAATATTTTTGTGCCGTATGAGTGCTTCCGAGATCTAAATCTTTAGCAAGGTCATTGAACGAAATTGGGTTACAAAAGTTTGCAAGTAGATAATTTGCCAAATTATACAATGTGTCGCTATGCCGTATTTTATAACGTCTTGCCACATCTTTAAGCAAAATAGAGTCAAAAAGTAAACTCAGATAATCCTTTGTAATACTGCGCTGTTTAACAGTTTCCGGAAATCCGCCATTTATTAAGTAGTCATTAGCGGCAATTTGCATATTTGCCTTTTCCTTCGGAGTATTGTATTTAGAAGGTAGATTGATAAAATCGGCAAATTCTTTATAACTAAAAGGCATTATGTTTATTTGGATATATCTACCTGTGAGAAGGCTTGCCATTTCGCTGGATAGTAGTTTTGCATTTGAGCCTGTTATAAATAGATTTATTCCTCTACGATAGAGTTTGCTTACCCAAATATCCCAGTTTGGAACGTTCTGTATTTCGTCTAAAAATAAAAAGTCAAATGACGGATAAACCTCCAAAAGATATTGAAGTATCAAGTCCTCGTCAAAATTATTCAGGATTTGCTCGTCATCAAAATTTATGTAAGCGAAGTTTTGATTTTTAAGTATTTGTAGAGCACATACAGATTTTCCGGCACGTCTTGGTCCTGTAAGCAATTTTATTAATGGGGACTTTAAAAATTCTTGTTTATTTTCGGAATTTTGCCTTTTTTGATAGGACTGCGAGAGTAAAAAATCCCGTTCTTCCTTTTGTTGTAAAATCAGATTTCTTAGCATAACTCGTGCAGTTTTTAATTTATAATGCACAAATTTAACAAATTTTATGCACTATACAAATATTTCTGCATTAAAATCTCATCTGTCAAATTGAATGTCTTTTATATTAAGTTGTATAGAAACAACACCATTCCATTCATTCTCCGTAATCTCATAGCAGATATTAAAAGGAACGCCGCTCTTTATAGTTTCAAAAAGTTCACCCTGTCCAAATGCAATTGCATTTATAGGAAAAGACTGTTTATCTTTCTGAAAAAGCGAAAGTTTAAGGTGATTTTTTCCGACCTTGCGCGAATAACCTGTATCTAACACTCCATTTGTTTTGAAAATCGGATTTGTATTGAGCGCGCCAAAAGGACGAAAACGTTTCAATTCGCGATAAAAATCAAAAGTTATTTCTGAAAAATTTAGTTCTTCGTCTATTACTACTGTTGGGATTAACTTTTGCGCATCGTCTTCCAACATTTGTGTAACAATGTCTTCAAAAGCATGTGCAAAGGGCTCTAAATGATGGTGTAAAATAGACAAGCCGGCAGCATATTTATGTCCCCCGAAATGTTGCAAGAACAACCAACATCTTTCAATAGCAGAATATATGTCAAAGCCACCGACACTGCGGGCAGAACCTATAAGCATATCACCTTGTTTCGACTCGGTAAAAACAACTGTTGGGCGGTAGTATGTTTCGGTAAGCCGCGATGCAACAATGCCAACTATCCCCTGGTTCCAACTTTTATCAAAAACAACAGTTGTTTTTTTTCCTTGCAGCAAAGGATTTTGTGCAATTTGTTTCAAGGCATCTTCGGTTGCCTGCGAGTCGAGCATTTTACGCTCAGTATTAAATTTATTTATGCTCTCTGCAATTTCTTTTGCACGCTCAATGTCTTTTGCCAAAAGCAGTTCTACTGCAAGACGTGCACTTTTTTGTCCTTCCTCACTCTCCATTCTACCTGCCGCATTTATACGGGGACCTATCATAAAAACAAGGTCGTTGCTTGTAAGTTCCCTATTAAAATAAAGCGGGCGATTTGTGCCTGAGGCTATCTTTGTAGAGCGTTTTACATGCTCTACTTTTGAATAAGACAGTAATGCTTCAATGCCCTGTCTCGGCATTGTGTTTACAAGCATTAAACCATAATGCGATAATATTCTGTTTTCACCGGTAATGGGAACAACATCGGCAGCAATACTTATTGCGACAAGGTCTAATAAAGGATATACAGCTTCTCTTACGGGCAGATTATGTTTTATGGAGAATGCCTGTATAAGTTTAAAGCCAACCCCACAACCTGAAAGTTCTTTATAGGGATAGGTGTCGTCTTCACGTTTCGGATCAAGGATTGCATAAGCATCGGGCAAGGTATCGCCGGGTTGATGATGGTCGCCAATAATAACATCTATTCCCTTTTCTTTTGCATAGGCAATTTCTTCATTATTCTTTATTCCGCAATCCAAGACTATCATTAATGAATATCCTTCTGCTGCTGCAAAATCAACACCTCGTGTAGAAAGTCCGTATCCGTCAACATATCTATCCGGAACAAAAAATCCTACAAAGCCGCCTGCACCTTGTTTCTCAAAAAAAGAATATACAAGTGCTACTGCGGTTGCACCATCAACATCATAATCGCCATAAATAAGAATTTTTTCTTTCTTTTTAAGTGCCTCGGTTATTCTCTTAACCGCTTTCTTCATATCTTTCATCAGAAAGGGGTCGTGCAATTCTTCCAACTTGGGCGAGAAAAAACTTTCAACCTTCTCTTTTGTATCAATATCTCTATCAAAAAGAAGTTTTGCTATATGACGATTTTCGTGAAGTCCTTCTGGAATAGTCCCATGAACTTCACGCATTACCCATTTTTTATTTAGTGGTCCCATATTTTTACTATAGTTGAGCTGCATACTGTAACAATTGCTGTGCCGTTTGATTATCTCCACTCTGCTGATAAATCTGCGCCATAAGTTGATAAGCCTGTTTAAAGTCGGGACGAATTTCTATTACTTTTTTCAAATCGTTAAGTGCATATTGTGCTTGTCCCGCACTCAAATATGCGTAAGCAGAAAGCCAGTACCCCTGCATTTCGCGCGGAAACATTTTTTTCATCTTTGTTGCAACGGTTGTTGCGCTGTTTACATCGCGTTTTTGCAAATATATATTTGCAAGGAGCGAAAGTGCAGATGTATTGTCGGGAACATTCTGTGCCCAAAAAGATGCAATTTCAAACGCACTGTCATTCTGCCCGATGCGCAAATAAATATCCGCAAGATGTTCCAATGCACTTTCGTTGTAAGGGTCTGCCTGCAATGCTTTCTTATAGCATGCGATTGCAGAGTCTGTTAAACCTTGGTTCATTGCATTGAAGCCGTAATAGTCATTTTTGTCAAGGCGTTTGAGCACAAAGCCTATCGGAATGTCGTTAACTTTTACCGTATGTACTGTGCCTGCCGGTGGAAAAGCCTTTTTGTTTTTCATAAGTGCCGGAGTAATTCCACGCCCGGAAACAGGAAAAATAGCATAGTCCCAATCGCGCTCACCTCTATCGTAATAGCGGGAAAATGTTTGTCGGAAATTTACCGTGTCTTTTGAAAATAAAATCTCATCAATTGCCATTCCCCAGCTGGCAACAAGAGTTTTTTTATTGGAAAATCTTTCCGCATTTTTTAATACCCATTCGTCACATTCACGCATAGCATGGAAATAATAGTCGAGCTCATATTTTCCATAAGCTTTCTTTATACCACCGCTCAATTCGTTAAAATACAAGTATTCGTAAGGGTGATTTTTAAATGTAAAAATTGCAGGATGTATTAGTAAAACAAAAGGCAATGCTGTTAAAACATATTTTACAATGGGTTTACGTGCTTTTTCTATCAATGAATAAAAGCCCATGCCTGCAAGTACTACCATCGGCGGATATGTGAATATAGCATGCCGCCATCCGCCATAAACATTCGTACCTCTAAATCCAATAAGAAATAATGGAAAAATAACGCAGAATAAAAGCATAAAAGTCCAAAATCTATCATCACGTTTCCAACCGGTAGCAAGACGTATAACAAAACCCAACAACACTACTGCCGGAATTGTCATAAGCATCCATTTCTCAAGATAATATTTCGGTATATCTGCGCTTTGATAAAATTGCCCTTCAAAAAGTTGCGTCAGCACTACCGGAAATGATGCTACTGTTCCGGCAGAATTAAACATATTGTCTATTGGAGATTTTATAAGGAATGGCCACTGTATAACCGCAAAAACATAAGCACCGATAAAAACAATTATTCCGTAAAGGAAAAATCTGTTAAAATTTTTCTTGTGATAGTTTACCGGTTTTTTACCGGTTTTTTTTGAAAAAATACTACCATTCTGTATTAAGAAAAAATGTAACAAACCAAACATGCCCATGTATGCAAACAGCAGCAATCCCACCGGACGTACTGCAATGGCAAAACCCATAGAAAGAATAAGCAGTAAAATTGTTTTCCATCTTACTTTTGGGAAGTCTTGCAAAAACGCTATCATTCCATAAATAGCCATCATAAAAAATGATGCCATTGTAGGGTCTTTAAGATTATTAAATGAATGACCAATAAAGCGCGGCGAAAACACAAATAAAGCAAGTGTAATTATTGCGGGCAGCCATTTTTTATTGCTCAACCTCCAAGCGGCAAGAGCAGCAAAAAGTATTCCAAGCCAACCAACAAAAGTACCACACAAGTGGCGTATATTCATTATAGCAAGTTTGCTGTCGGTAAAACCGGTAACACGTGCTATTCCATACGCAATGTTATCAACCGTTGCACCATAGTTTGAATGCCTGTATGCAGTAGTGTCTTTGCCAAAACTTGCGTAATAATCGGTAATATCTATTGAATCTCTATAGTGCGTGGGTTCATCGCCGCTTATACCTGCATTAAGAGAGCCAAGCAACATTACAACAAGTGCAATGCCTGCCAAAAGCCAAAAGCTATTTTTTAAATTCAGATATTTCTTCATGGTCGTATTGTTTTTTCTTAAATACTAAATTTTTATTGAGTACAAAGCCAAGCAAACCGATAGGTATGCAAAGTATTATTCCTGCAAGAATATCTTCGGCTTTTTCAAAAGTTATAACATTTCCCGATAAATTATCCAACCATTGCAACAAAGATGTGAAGAAATAACTTATATCAAAAATAAAATGTTTTAAGAGATAAATACCGGACACATTTGAAACATACATTATTGCATAAACACCGATAAAACGAAATATTAAACGAATATTTCTATTTCCGAAAACAAGTCCTCCGTAGGTTTGAAAATTAAATAATATACCTATTATCATTCCAAGCAAAGAAGCCCAAACATAACTAAGTCCTATAAAAATAAGAGAGGCATATACAACAACTCCAAAAGCGGTATTTAGCCCTGCTACAAGAAAAAAGCGGATAAGTTTATTTTTGAAAAATTTTTTAATTAGTTTCATATTCTGTGTTGATGATAAATTCTCCTACTCGCTCTTTCTCTACAACCAAGGGGCGTTTGCGCACTTGTGTATGAATTGCGCCAACATACTCGCCTATAATTCCTATAAAGAAAAGTTGCACCGCAGAAAAGAAAAACAATCCTATAATCATAGGTGCAGAGCCGGTAGAAAAACTATCCCAATAAATAAGTTTGTAAATAAAATAAACAAGTGCAACAAGTAAACTGACAATAGCTGTCCCAAAACCAATAAAACTAGCTAAACGCAGCGGTAATTTGGAATGATTTACAAAACCAAGCATTGCCATATCATAAAGAGTATAGAAATTATTTTTAGTTTTGCCGTGTTTACGCTTGGGCTGCGTATAATTAACTTGTGCAACATCAAATCCGAGTTCACCTATAAGTCCTCTAAAATAAGGATACGGATCATCTATTTCGCGAATAACATCTATAAATTTTTTATCATACAAACCAAAACCCGTAAAGTTCTTTATCTGCTCGCTTTCCGATGCCTTGGAAAGCATACCGTAAAACAATTTGCGGAAACCGTACATCAAAGGATTTTCCTTACTTTTATTTTTAACGCCAACAACAATTTTATATCCCTCTTCCCATTTCTTTATCAAAACAGGCAACATTTCGGGAGGATCTTGCAAGTCGGCAACAATGCTTATAACACAGTCGCCGTAACACTGTTTAATTCCATGAAAAGGTGAGCGGATATGCCCAAAGTTACGAGCATTGACTATTATTTTTACATTGCGGTCTTGTGCTGCAATGTTCTTTAATATTTCAACTGTTCTATCAGTAGATGCATTATCAATAAAAACATGTTCATACTCGTAGTTAGTGAGCATATCCATTTGTTTCTTTACTTCTTTGTAAAGAATTTCAATGTTTTCTTCTTCGTTGTAACAAGCGGTAAGTATTGATATTTTTTTCATAATATTTGTTTATAACGGCAAACTTTTTTCAATGCTCTCGTATTCTTCACGTGATAAAAAAGGGAACATATCATCTATTGAAGGGGAAATAATTTTGCCGTCAGGCAATACTTTTGACGACAATTTAGGTTCGAAATTTTGAGTGGTATCAACAACTATTTCGCAAAATGCCGGACCATCCTTATCTATAAATTTTAACAACGTATCTATATCATCCTTATTGCGCACACGAATAAACGGTATACCGTAAGCACTTGCAATTTTTTCAGCATCGGGAAAACTAATGCCGCTACTTGCTTCAACACCTACAAGTGGAGCTTGAAACAAGTTCATTTGCGTTTGACGTATTGAGTGGTAGCCGTTGTTATTTATATAAATAAGCTTCAAATTTAATCCATGATGTGCGAGCACTTGCAATTCCTGCATGTTCATTTGAAAACTGCCGTCACCGTCAAAACAAATCACGCGCTTGTTGTCATTGCGGGCAAAGCAACAACCTATAGCAGCCGGAAATCCATAGCCCATTGCAGCACAGCCGGAATTAGTAAAAAGCCTTGTATTTTTCTTTATAACCCCTGCTTGAAACGTTATCACGCAGGCACTACCGTTACCGCAAATAATTGTATCATCCTCACGCAAACCTTGCGTAAATTCCTTTACAAAAACGTAGGGATTCAGCATTTCCGAATTGTAGTAAAACGGTAACACTGCGGGATATTTCTCATGAACATTTTTGCACCATTCAAGCCATTCCACAGAAATCACAGGCAACTCTTCTAAGTGTTGCAACATATCGTCCACAACATCTTTAATATTTGCATGTATGGGCATATCTGCATGCACAGTCGGTTTTTGCAATTCCTGTTTATCTATATCAACAATAATTTTGTAGGCATTACTTGCAAATGCCGCATAATTGTAGCTTATTTGCCTTATGTTTAACCGACAGCCAAGCACTATAAGCAGGTCGCAATTTTGTACAACAAAATTTCCGCCCCTCAATCCCACCGTTCCGGGACGACCGCAATACAGCGGGTTTTCGTCAGAAATTAAATCGTGTGCATTCCACGCCGTAACAACAGGTATTTGCAATTTTTCCGCAAGCAGTAGAACTTCTTTATGCGCTCCTGAAAAACGCACTCCTGTGCCAAGCATTAATACAGGGCGTTTTGCATTTGTAAGTTTCTCTATTATTCGTTGTGTTTGTTCGGTGTCATATAAAGGGTTTTCGTTAATTTTATTAGAATCTTCAAAGCCGCACAAACCGTCCGTTTCAATTGTTGCTGCCTGAATATCAAGCGGAATATCTAACCACACAGGACCGCCTCTGCCATTAAGCGCGAGATACCATGCCTTTTCAAGATGATAACGTATTTCATCTGCATTCCACACCTGAACAGCGTATTTTGTCATGCTGCTTACACAGGAAACAATATCAAATTCCTGGTCGCCAAGCTGACGCAAGCCCTGTGGAACATTTGCAGCATGTATAGTTGTTTCACGTTTTACCTGTCCGCTGATAACAAACATCGGAATAGAATCAAGCCACGCGCCGACAACCCCTGTAAGTGCGTTGGTGCCGCCCGGACCACTCGTAACGCATACCGCCGCTATTTTTCCGCTTAAACGAGTGTAACCCTCAGCTGCAATAGCACACGCTTGTTCGTGATGATTGTAAACACAACGCAAAGTATCGTGATGTCCAAAAGCATCATTAAGATGCATTGCACCTCCACCCGTAACGGTAAAAACATGTTCAACGCCACGCAAAGCAAAAAAATCCGCTATATATTTTGCAACTTTTACCCTCATTGAACTAGTTTTTATACAATGTTTCGGTTATAAAACGCATGTTCATATTTTTTCTAAACTCAACTAACTTCTCGTTCACATCTTTGTTTATCTCTTCACTTTTTTGACGAATTTGTTGATACTCCATTTCCGAAGCATAATAATTTGTTTCTCTATTTGAAGAATAACCGTCAAACCCCGCAAGAGCAATATTCTTTGTACCTGTTTTCGCAAGAACTCTTAAAAGCATTAGAAGGGAATTGTCCGGAACAAGTGCTGTTTTGTCTATCAATTTTTCGTAATCAAGATTGAAGTCAAACTTGCCGGCTGCGCGGGTTACATTTGAGGTTGCAATTATTTCGACTTCCTTTGCTTTTTTATGTATCATTGACGCTTGCCTGACATATCTTTTAGAATTCGTAACAAAAAGATAGTTTACCGGAAACATATCGGGAATAAAGTTTATTGAAATAACAATAGGTAAATATTGTTTTATGTAATCTTTTATTTTCCCTTCTTCCGTTTTTACATTCGTTCCGGGTCCTATTACAAGAATATCTTTACCGGCAAAAAGCTCTATCAAGCGGGCATAATCACGTTCATCGGCACATTGATATTTTTGATAATCGAAATAAAGTTCTTCTATATGTTTTTGGTCATAGAGTAATTTTTTATCATATTCTATTTCGTGTAAAATTTCGTTAACCTGCTTTATTGAAAGTGTTTGTTTATCTACAAGAAAGGAAACATAATTTGGATGACAATCATTTGAAGCAGCAACAAAATATTTTAACTGATAACCCCAAGGCGTTTGTTTAAATATATCAAGTATGTTGATGTCGGCTGCTTCTAAAATCTGGCTTATATCATATTGGGCATTGAAATTGTCATTCATATACATAGCCAAAAGTTCTGTGGGCGTATTGCCTGCGCCTTTACCCATACCAAAAACAGATCCGTCTAAAAGCAATGTTCTGTTCTGTCCGTTATGTTTATTGGCAAGTTCTATACAATTGGCATAACCGAGTTGAAAGTTGTTATGTGAATGATAACCGATGCCGATTTCCTCCAACAAATGCTCATTCATTACTTCGTAGTAGTGAAAAAGTTTGTTTTTATGTAGAAGTCCGTAAGTGTCAACAATAGAAACGGCATAAGGTTTTACTTCATTTACTCTCTGCACAAGTTGCAACAGCTCATCATCGTTATAACTTGTAATTGAAACCGCTTGTGTAAAGACTTTATATCCTAATTTTTTTAACTCTGCACAGAAATCAAGTGCTTCATTCATTATGGCTTTTTTGAATATAACACGAATACCATCTAAAAAACTTTTACTTTGCGGTTGAATATGTGATATATCACAAGTACCGTAGTCTATCATTCCTACTACAAGAGTCTTTTTTCTGTCAAGACCACCGTAAATTTTTTCTACGCTTGCCGTATCCGGCATAATGCTTCGATTTATGTCGAAATTTCTGCGTTCATCCAAAAAGCCCACTTCAATAAAATCAATGCCCGCCGATGCAATACGTTCAAATACATTTATAAGGGTGTTTTGTCCGAAGTTCCAATCGTTAATGTAGCCGCCATCTCTCAGCGTACAATCAAGAAGTGCTATATTATGTTTCATACAAATAAATTTTTAATTAAGGCGGTATGGAAGTCGCATGCTTTATTCATTACTTCGGGCGAACTACCTGTTAATGCTCGTTTCATTTATTTGATAAAAGAAATTATTTTTTCAACCATAATATCCAACATTTCTGTTGTCATTCCGGGATATACGCCTATCCAGAATACATTTGACATTACTTTATCCGTATTTTCGAGCGTCCAAACTACACGATACTGCAAACTGCCACGCATATCGTCAAAACAAGGATGTTTAATAATATTTCCTGCAAAAAGCATCCGCGTTTGAATATTATTTTCTTCAAGATAATTCACAATATCATTGCGGGTAAAACCTGCATTGTCGGCAACGCAAATCAAAAATCCGAACCAAGACGGTGAAGAGTTTTCCACTGCTTCGGGCAACAAAAGTTTACCGGAATACGGTTTTAATTTATCGTATAAATAGCGATAATTTGCCTTGCGTTTTTCTGTAAAATCTGCAAGTTTTTCAAGTTGCGCACAACCTATTGCTGCCTGTAAATCGGTTGCTTTAAGATTATAGCCGAAGTGGGAGTAAACGTACTTGTGGTCATAGCCGAGAGGCAATTGCCCGTATTGACGGTCGAAACGATGTCCGCATTTATTGTCACAACCGGACGGGCAAATGCAATCGCGCCCCCAATCACGCAACGAAGCGGCAATCTTTGCAAGCAGCGGATTATTGGTATAAACAGCCCCGCCTTCACCTGTGGTAAGGTGATGCGGAGGATAAAAACTTGAAGTGCCTATATCGCCAAAAGTACCTGTAAATTTTGTTTCGCCGTTTAGTGTATATGTACTGCCGAGTGAATCACAATTATCTTCTATAAGCCACAAATTATGTTTATCGCAAAACTCTTTAACCGTCTTAATATCAAAAGGATTACCAAGAGTATGCGCAATCATTACCGCTTTTGTTTTTTCGCTTAGTGCATTTTCCAATTGCGAAACATCTATGTTGTATTGCGGTATTGTTACATCAACAAAAACCGGTATTGCGCCGTATTGAATAATGGGTGAAACTGTTGTTGGAAAGCCGCAAGCAACGGTTATAACTTCATCTCCTCTCCGTACTGTTCTTTCTTTGAGTAAGGGAGATGTAAGGGTCATAAAGGCAAGAAGATTTGCACTTGAGCCGCTATTTACAAACAATGCTCTTTTTACACCGAGATAATCTGCAAGACCGCTTTCAAATTTATCTGTCCATTTGCCTGCTGTGAGCCAAAATTCAAGGGATGCTTCCGTAAGGTTTAGCATTTCCTTTTCGTCAAACATTCTGCCTGCGTAGGAAATACGGGGTGTCGGAGATTGTGGATTGGATTCCCTGCGATGGGGTTTATGATTTTCCTCGTAATATTTTTTTACGAGCGATAATATTTCGCGTTTAGTGTCCTTAATCATAACTTATAAAGTTACAATTAAACCCAACTAAATGCAAGTTTAGGCTACTAATGGCCAAAGCCCCAACGGAAATGTTACCTTTGCTCCATCCTCAAGTTCATGGCAACGATTCCTTCTGCGAATGGTGTGAAGGCGGGATTGCGGATGTATTGCTTTAGTTTCTCTATTGAGGGGTTCAGTTGGATTGCGGATTTTTGGTCGCCAAAGAGTAGCGGACTTTTGGAGTTGAGGGCGGTTTTCATTTCTTCCATGTATGATTTCAGAGGGCGGGTGTCATCGCTTGCCATATTGAAAATGCCGTATTCATTTGCAGTGGAACTGTTAAGCATTGCTTCTGCCAATAAGCCGACTTTTTCACCAAAATCATCTACAAGCAAATAATTCCATAATTGCGTTCCGTCTGTTGCTAATTCTACGGTTTCATTTTTGCGCATTTTTTCCAAAGCAGTTGCAATCATTGTGTAGGAATGGTCGCCATGTCCGTAGATACTGAAGATTCTGTAATGTGCAAATTTAAGTTGTCCTACTTTTTCCAAACCGTTTAATGCTGTTTTTAATTTTGCTTTTCCATATTCTGTTGTCGGATTGCAAATATGCTCCTCTGTTATGAGCGAGCCGTCTGTATTGCCATATTCCGCTTGACTGCCCGCTTGCAAAAACGCTTTACAGTTGAGCCGCTTTGCAACTTCCAACGCATCTTGAGAGCCTTTAATATTTTGTTCATGAATTTCCGGATTATTCCAATCGCTTTTAACACCTGCCCAAGCGTGATGTATAAAGGCATCCGCATTATCTATTTGTTTTAATAATTGTGAATAGTTTGAAATATCCGCATACAATATTTTTAAGTTCGGATGCGCCAAAAGCGACTGTGTGCGTTGTGAATCTTTTCTCGTAACTGCATAAACAATATTACCGTTATCAAGCAAATGTTTACATATCGCCTTGCCTGTATAAGAAGTTGCTCCGGTTAGAATGATTTTGTGCATACTATAAAACCTGCAATAAATAAACTCCACAACCCGCCAAATAGCCTGCTGCAGCAAGAGGAGTTATGCGTTTAAGATACCAAATAAAATCTATCTTTTCCATTCCCATAACTGCAACGCCCGCAGCAGAACCGATAATAAGCATACTTCCACCTGTGCCTGCTGTGTATGCAATGAATTCCCAGAACTGGTGGTCTATCGGGAAAGAATACATTCCTATTGCACCTGCAACAAGCGGAACATTATCTACAACAGATGAAAGAACTCCAAGTATCATTGCAATAACATCATATTTTGCATCACCTTCTACAGGAATATTTTCAAGTTGTGCTGACATTAACGCAAGATGACCGCATGCCTGCAAAGCCGCAACAGCAGCAAGAATTCCTAAAAAGAAAAGAATACTTGAAGTATCTATTTTACGCAAAATAGCAGAAACGGAAAGTTGTCCCTGTTCTGCAATTGAACGTTTGCGATTAAGAATTTCTGTTGTAATCCACAAAATACTTAAACCGCCGAGAACGCCCAAATACGGCGGCAAATGAGTGATTGTTTTGAAAACGGGAACAAAAAGCAGAAGTCCCACGCCCATAAAAAATACAAGATTGCGTTCCCAGATTTTTAATTGAATACGCTCACGGTTTTCATCTTTTATTGGGCGTTCAACATTTCCTTTCATCATAAATGAAAGTATTGTTAAAGGCACAACAAGCGAAATAATAGAAGGTAAGATTAGTGCTTTCATTATTGCAAAAGTGCTTACCTTGCCCGCAATCCAAAGCATAATTGTTGTAACATCGCCGATAGGACTCCATGCGCCGCCTGCATTAGCGGCGATAACAATCATACTGCCGAACATCCATCTGTCTTTTTGATTGCTTATAAGTTTGCGTATAAGAGCAACCATTACGATAGAAGTTGTAAGATTGTCGAGTACTGCCGACATTACAAAAGTTACAATTCCGATAATCCATAAAAGCGGAACTTTTTTTGTGGTTTTTATTCTACTTGTTATTATTCCGAAACCGCCGTGAGTATCTATAAGCTCAACTATAGTCATTGCTCCAAGCAGAAAGAAAAGTATTTCTGCAATTTCCCCAAGATGTTCTATGAGGGATGTATGCGTGAGCCATGTCAGAAACGGTGTGTCGGCGGGTGCTTTGAAGTATTCGGATACTTCAGGCAGTTGTGCCGTTGGAAAAAAAGCAAAAAGTGTCCAAAGAATAACGCCAAGCAAAAGGGCAAAGGCGGCTTTGTTTACCTGTAACGGATGTTCAAGTGCTATGCAAATATAGCCGAGCACAAAAACGACAATCATTAATTCAAACATATAAAATATTTTTAGGTTAGACGAATATTATTTGTAGCTTCTTTATATAATACAATGCCTAAGGCAATTAAGAAAACGAATCTCTGAAAGAGCGGAGCAAGTACCGGAAAATGATATAAACGAAGTGAAGAAGAAAAAGGTGCTGCCAATACAATTATTGCAAAACAAAGAAAAATAGCATCAAAACTTTTTAGAGAAAAATCTTTCTCGGCAAGATAAAAAATAATCGAGATAATAAGCAGTGCAAGCACCGGCAAATTTACCTCATTAGAATAAGTCCAAAAAGTAGAAAAAACAGCCGGAATAGAAAACAGTAAATAATTAGGTGCTTGTTTGAATTTATAACATAATATTGTGCAAATAATAAAACATAAAGCCATTTGAAACGGACTTATAATAAGTGGATTTATATTAAACCATTTTGAAAGAGGGTCAAAAAGCCCAAAGTATGCATGTCCGTTTGCCACCTGCGTTTCAGCACTTATTTTATAATAATCCAGCAACAGCGTTATTGGGTTATGGGAAAACATTATAGAATTTACAAGCCAGGGCACAACAACAACAAAAATACTTACAGCAATTATTTTATAGTTTCTTCTTGCTAAATGCGGCAGAAAAAACATAATTGCCAATTGTGGTTTAACCATAGCGCAACCAAGCAAAACACCTATAATAATCCAATGCCTTTTGTCGTCTAACAAACATGCTATAAGTAATAATCCAACAATAGGTCCACCTATGTTAAGCCATTTTAATTCCGGAGCAAACCCATATTGAGCAAGGGTAATCGCAACAGCAAGTAAAGCCATTAATGAATTGCCTGATTTTTTTAATATCAGTTTATAGACCATAACACAAACAATACTAAAAAGCCCTGTAAATACAACCATTCCCCACCACACAGCAATCGAAAAAGGTAAAAAGCCGGGAAAAATAAATTGAGAAAGAAAAGGACCCCAAGGCATAGTCCCGGGCATTTTTTCGTTCATCATTCCAATACCTTTCACCGGAGGATCTTGTTGTGTCATCAAATGATATGGGTCTTTGCCATGAAATAAACAGGCATTTTCCTGCCAACGTGGCTCGGCATCAGAACCATTATGTTTGTTTAAGTTTTCACTATTACTCCATTGCAACATGCCATTGGAAGGAAAGAAGTAAAGTCCTACGCCCCAATATCCCAATGCTAAAATAAAAAAAGCGATTATTGTTATTTTATAAATTGATTTTTTCTTTAATAACATATTGTGGACGATTTTTAATTTCATTAAACATTTTTCCAATATACGAGCCCATAATACCCATAACAAAAAGTTGTAACCCGCTAAAAAAAACAAGAAGAACAACTAAAGACGTCCAACCTTGATTCGCATTCGTATAACCAAAAATCCAGCCAAACAAGGCATAAAGTCCATATAAAAGTGCAACGGTAATACATATAAGTCCAATGTACACTGTAACGGTAAGAGGCTTTACGGAAAACGAAAACAATCCCGATAATGCAAGTTTTACAAGTTTAGAAAAAGGATAATGTGTTTCTCCTGCAGCCCTTGCCGGACGCTCATATTCAAAAGGAACATGCTTAAAACCGCTCCATGAGATAAGTCCGCGCACATATTTGTCTTTTTCGGGAAGTTGCTTAAAGACGTCTATTAAATTTTTGTCGATAAGACGAAAATCTCCTGTATCTAACGGAAATTTTGTGTCTGACAAAACATTAAGAATTCTGTAAAATAATTTGTAAGAAATTTTATTGAATTTTGATACGCCCTGTCTGTTTTTTCTCACACAGTACACGCATTGTGCATCGTTTAAATCAAGCCGTTTTATAAGGTCGGGAATAAGTTCGGGAGGGTCTTGCAAATCAGCATCCATAATAACCGCAAGATCTGTATCGCAATTATTTATTCCTGCCGATACTGCTTTTTGATGTCCGAAGTTTCTTGAGAATGAAATAAACTTTACCTGCTTGTCTTTTTCTGCAAGATCAAGTACCATTTTTTCCGTATTATCGGAACTCCCATCATTTACAAAAAGAATATCTACACTTTTAACAATTGCATTTGCTGTAAGACTATCTGCAACATCTTTAATTCTCTTGTATGTTGCAAGCAAAACCTCCTGTTCATTGTAGAGAGGTAAAATAATTGATAAGGTTCTGTTTTGTTTATTATCTTTCGTTATCATTATTACATTATTTTATTTGTTTGCTTCACTTACCACAATTTCCAAGGAGCATTATTTGACTCCCAGGCTTCTTCAAGGTCGGTTTTGTCACGCAGAGTGTCCATCGGTCGCCAAAAGCCATAGTGGCGATAGGCACAAAGATTTCCACTTGTGGCAAGTGTTTCCAAAGGCTCACGTTCAAATATGATGCTATCGCCTTTTATGTAGTTGAATACTTCCGGCTGCAAAACAAAAAAGCCACCGTTTATCCAACTGCCGTCTCCTTTCGGCTTTTCTTTAAATGACAAAACAGCACTGCTTTTGTCCTCTATCTGTATTGCGCCGAAACGTCCGCTCGGTTGCACCACAGTAACGGTTGCGAGACGACCATTTGCCTTATGTTCGCTAACAAGTTTGTTTATATCTATGTCGGCAACGCCATCGCCATAGGTAAGCATGAAAGGCTCATTGCCGATATATTGTTGAATGCGTTTTATGCGTCCGCCGGTCATAGTGTCTGCGCCTGTGTCAACAAGCGTTATTTTCCATGGTTCTGCATTGCTTTGGTGGATTTGTGTTACGTTGTTTGACAAGTCAACTGTAAGGTCGGCATTATGCAAAAAGTAGTCGGCAAAATATTGTTTTATCATATAGCCCTTGTAACCACAGCATATTACAAACTCGTTATATCCGTAGTGCGAATATATTTTCATAATATGCCATAATATCGGCTTACCGCCGATTTCTAC
>JAISVE010000042.1 GCA_031271725.1 Bacteroidales bacterium | reverse complement strand
ACGGTTGACGACTGCGAAATACGTCTTACAAAAAGCAGGATAGCAAGAACAAGCCCTGCACCTATAGCAATGGTAAGGTCGAATACCACCGTTAAAAAGAAAGTTGTGAGCAGTACGGCAACATCGGCACGGGAATTTTTCATCAAGCCCTTGAATGACCGCCATTCACTCATGTTGTAAGCAATAACCACGAGAATGCCTGCAAGGCAGGGCATCGGAATCATTTTTGCCCACCTGCCGAAAAGAAGGAGTAGCATCAATAGCACAATGGCATGGATTATTCCCGCAACAGGGGTGCGTGCACCGTTTTTAATATTTGTCATTGTGCGGGCAATTGCGCCTGTGGCAGGTATTCCGCCAAAAAGCGGTGTAATAATATTTGCGGCACCTTGGGCAATAAGTTCTGTGTTGGAATTGTGTTTATCGCCGATAGCACCGTCTGCAACCATTGCAGAAAGCAGAGATTCTATTGCGCCGAGCATGGCGATTGTAAAGGCAACAGGCAGTAGTGTCCGCAAGCTTTCAAAACTAAAAACAGGCAATGCGGGCGCAGGTACTTCTGCTGCAATTTCGCCGAAACGCGAGCCGATAGTTTCAACAGGAATATTAAACAGCCATACGGCAAGAGTTGTCAGTATTATTGCAACCAAAGAGCCCGGCACGCTTTTGTTTATCTTCACCCAAAAAAAACATGTTAATACGGTAAAGACAGCAATGCCGGCAGCCCATAAATTTATATTGCCGGCATTTTGAAAATATACGACCCATTTTTCGTGAAAGGCAGCGGGGACTTTAGTTATGCCGAGCCCGAAAAAATCATTCATTTGAGTAGAAAAAATTACAAGTGCAATACCGCTTGTAAAGCCTACAATAACAGGATAGGGGATAAATTTAATAATGTCGCCGAGTTTAAAAATTCCCATTAAAAGCAGCATGACGCCGGCAATCATTGTAGCAACAAGCAAGCCCAACATTCCGTAAGTTGAAACAACGCCTGCAACAATTACAATAAACGCTCCTGTCGGTCCGCCGATTTGCACTCTGCTGCCGCCTAAAAGCGAAATTATAAATCCGGCTATAATTGCCGTTATAATACCTTGTTGCGGCGTTACGCCTGATGCTATACCAAAGGCAATAGCCATAGGCAGTGCAACTATACCAACCACAACACCTGCTGTTAAATCTTTTACAAATGTTTTTCGGTTATACCCTTTTAAGGATTCTATTATTTTGGGTTGAAATGTTTGTTGCAAAGTCTTTTGAAATACTTGCTGAACAGTCTTGAAATCCATTATTTGCTGCCCTCTATTATTAAATAAATATCTTCATTTTCACGCTTGAAATTATATTCTTCGCGTGCAAATTTTTCTGCGTAATTAATATCGTTTTTTATTAGATGTATTTTTTCTGTGTTACCGGCAATTTCCGTTTCATAAAACTTTTTCATTTTTTTTAGTTCGGAAAACTCTTTGTAGAGGCGGTATTGCGTATAAATATTGTTAGGAGAAATAGACGTAACCCACACCACAAAAATTAGCAATATTATATAAATATATTTATACTTCCAATTCCAAAATTTTTCCCAATATAACTTTATCTTTTGCATGGCTCTATAGTTTTACAGCGAGAATTTCTTCAATATATTGTCTGTTATTTGCAAGGCGAGGCACCTTGTATTGTCCACCTAAACGATTTTTCTCTTTAAGCCAAGCATAAAAAGTCCCCTTTGGCAAAACTACAACTTCAGGCACCGACAAAATCATATCCTTGTATCGTTTTGCTTCGTAGTCGCTGTTTACTTGTTTTAGCATATAATCTAATGCCGAAACAAAATCCTCAAGTACTGCAGGCTCTTTTTCAAACTCTATTAACCATTGATGCCGTGCACTATTGCCTTCGCTAAGATAAACAGGACCGGCAGTGTATTCACTGATAATGGCATTTGTTTTTTCACATGCGTATGAGAGTGCTTTTTCGGCATTATCCATCATTAATTCTTCGCCAAAAGTGTTGATGAAATTTTTTGTGCGACCGCTAATTTTTATCCTTAAAGGATTTAATGATGTTACGAGGACAGTATCACCTATAAGGTATCGCCATAATCCGGCATTTGTAGAAATTACAAGTGCGTAGTTTTTATCTATCTCAACTTCACCGATGGTTAATGTTTTAGGCTTTTTTGCAGAGATTTCCGATAAAGGCATAAACTCATAAAATACGCCGTAATCAAGCATTAAAAGCATGTCTTTATCCTGTTCGCTTTGCATGGCGAAAAACCCTTCGGAGGCATTGTATGTTTCCCAAAAGTGCATATTCTCTTTGCCTATAATTTTTTGCATTTGTATTTTATAAGGTGAAAAATTTACTCCACCATGGAAGAATACCTCCAAGTTAGGCAATACTTCCGTAATGGTTTTTTTGCCTGTTTTTTCTAAAATACGGTTTAGCAATATTAACATCCATGACGGAACGCCGGAAATATCTGTTATGCGCTTTTTTTTAATAGCATCTTTTGCAATTTTTTCAAGTTTACTTTCCCACTCGCTCATAAGGGCAATTTTAATAGAAGGCGTTCTTTTTCGGACAATCCAAAAAGGCAGATTTTTCATTATAATGGCTGAAATATCACCCTTTTCCATTATCTTATGCCCTACCCTGAACTTTGTTATGGAGCCACCCAAAGCTAAACTGAGCCCGCTTAAAATACCGGTGTTTGGGTATTCATGTGAATAAAATAAATAGAGATCCATGCCACCCTTGTAATGGCAATTATGTAGTGCCTCCTTGCTTACCGGAATAAATTTGCTTTTAGCATTAGTTGTACCTGACGATTTTGAAAACCATGAAATACTACCGGGCCAAAGAACATTGTTTTCACCGTTCATCATTCTTTCTACGTATGGTGCAAGGTCTTCGTAAGTATGAATGGGTACTCTCTCTTGAAATTCCTTGATAGATAAAATTTGATCAAAATGATGCTTTTTCCCAAAAGAGGTTTTAGTGCCTTTCCTTAGAAGATACCGCCATTGTTGATGCTGTATAGACGCTCCATGATAAGCATACCTCCGCAAAAAATTCATGCGGTTTTTGGTTAAAAATTTAAGTATGCGAGCAAGCATTTTTCTATTTTTATTTTGGAGCTTTAGTTAAAAGATAAACGGCAATAAATCCATATATAATAATCGGTGTCCACGCAGCGAGCCCTATGGGGAAGCCGCCGATAGTAGCGAATACTTTTGAAAATTGCATAGATAAAATAAACATGAATGCAAGTGCGATGCCTACAGCAAGATTTATGCCTATGCCTCCGCGCCTTTTTTGTGTTGATAAAGACATCCCTATAAGGGCAAGTATAACGGAAGCAAAAGGAGCCGTAAGGCGATTGTTGCGCTCATATTCAAAAAACTTCACCATGTTTGAACCTCTAAACCTTTCCTGTTTTATAAAGGAGTTAAGTTCTCCGAAATTCATTTCATCTACACTTATATAATTATGCATAAAGTTTTCGGGACGTATGGGGAAATCAATTTTTGTTGTTGGAAAGGTTTCGACTTGCTCTCCTGTTGGTAAAAGTTCCCGCTTAACATAGTCGGAAAGTACCCAGGTGTTTCCTGCCGAGTCAAAACGAGCCGATGATGCGGTTATTTTTTCAATAAGTATATTGTCTTTAATTGTTTCACGGCTGAATTTTGTTCCGACATGGTTGCGCACGTCAAAGTTCTCAACATAATAAAAAGTTGTGGAGTCAAATTGAAAATGAAAATCGCGGTCGGAATATACTGTTTTCTTTTTTAGGTACACACGTTCAAATTCGATACGTTTTTTATTTACATCAGGTATAATAAAGTTTGCAAGTGAAAGATTTATTAAGCCAATAAATAACGAACATATAATATAGGGCATCATTATGCGGTAATAACTGACTCCTGAATTAAGTATTGCAACAAATTCTGTGTTTTGAGCCATGCGTGAAGTAAAAAATATAACGGCAACAAATAGAAAGAGTGCACTGAAAACATTTACAAAATACGGTAAAAAATTAAAATAATAATCAAAAATGATTGCTTTAAGCGGTACGTCATTATCTATAAATGTTCCGATTTTTTCGGATATGTCGAATATGATAACAATTAAAATTATAAGTAATATGGAAGCAAAAAAAGTGCTGAGAAATTTTTTCGTTATATATATATCTAATTTTTTCATTATGTTACTTTTTACGTTTAATTCTAAAAAATGAAAACATTATACCCGGCAGGCAAAACAGCTCGAAAAGCGGAGCAAAAACCCAAACATATCTTTCCATAACGGTTTTCATTGCCTTTGCAGTAAAAATCAGTTGTACTATATTTTTTGCCAACACCAAAATTAAGAAAAATATCAGTAGAATTGAATTCCATGCCTGTTCCGTTAGCATTAAAAAGAATATGGCGGAAGCGTATGCCGATAGTATGGAAAGCCGGTATGTAACTTCTTCCTTCTTAGCCTTGCTATGTGAGCGTGAAAAGGCTACAAAGTAATTCTTTTCTTCTTTTGACCAAATATTGAAGTCAAAACTCTCATCAATTTTAACTATGCTTTCAGGGCTTACTTGAACGGTAACATTCGGATTTGCGGCAGATAAGAAATCATATACGCCTGTGCGGAGAGAATAGCTGTTGGTATATCCTCCTGTTTGCAAGAAGAAATCTTTTCTATAGCCTAACAAACGATGTGAACCCACAATAGGGTATCCGTTTATTGCCGGAGCGATATATCTAATTGCGTTATCTGCATACAGATAACGTGGAAAAACATTAGAGTTGCTAATATCAAAACAGGAATGCCCTATTACAACATCCGTATTATCCTTAAAAGCACTTTGCATATAATCTATGCAATGTTCGGTTGTGGGGCGGGAAGATATTGTCGTAAAAATAAGATAATCATAGGAAGCTTCTTTTGCTCCTATAGAGAGAGCAAATTTTTCTTCGTCAAAGAAATTTACTTTAGATGATATTTTTACGATTTTAAGAATAGGATAACGTTGTTGAAACGAGCGCAAAAGGTGGGTAAGTTCATTGTCTTGTTCGTCACATACGGCAACAACTTCAAAGTTTGGATATTTCTGTTCCAACCAAAAAGGCAGGTGTTGCTTGATATATTCAAATTCATTTTTGCAGGACACTATTACCGAAACAGGTTTTTTATTTTCAGAGACAGGAATTTTTTTTTGCTTCCCGACAACTTTATAGTATTTGGCATAAAACCTGAAGAGGAAAATCAGGGATATGGCGAATAAAACTAATAGTGTTGTGCCAAGTGGAGTAATATCAGTATCAATAAATTCTAACATTATGTATTAGGTTTAATGGGCGGTTTATAGTTTTGAATACGAAGGTTTATAAATTTGTCTATAAGTGGGCACAAAGTGGGCACAAATAATTTCGGACACGAATTTACGTAATATAACTCAATAATCGTTAATTTTGTGTTAAGGTTTATTAACATCACAAGTCTAAAATGAAATTTAATATAGAGAAGATTGATAGCGTTTCAAAAGCGCGTGCAGGCTTGATACAAACGGCTCACGGTACAATACAGACGCCTATTTTTATGCCTGTGGGCACTGTGGGTGCGGTAAAGGCGGTTGGAATTCCGGAAGTTTCAGAGGATATTAAAGCGCAAATAATTCTCGGCAACACATATCATCTGTATTTGCGTCCGGGTTTGTCGGTGTTGGAACAGGCAGGGGGGCTTCACAAATTTAACGGATGGAAAAAGTCTATCTTGACAGACAGTGGCGGTTATCAGGTTTTTTCTTTGTCGGGCATGCGTAAATTAACGGAAGATGGAGTAACGTTTCAATCGCATATAGACGGCTCGCGGCATCTTTTTACGCCCGAAAATGTTATGGATATTGAGCGTGTGATTGGTGGCGATATTATTATGGCTTTTGACGAATGCACGCCTTATCCCTGCGAATATTCCTATGCAGCCAAGTCGCTTGCAATTACTCATTCGTGGCTTGACAGATGTGTAAAACATTTCCGCAGTACTTCTCCCCGTTACGAATATGAGCAAACACTTTTTCCGATAGTGCAGGGGAGTGTGTATAAGGATTTGCGGCAGCAGTCGGCTTTGCGTATTGCGGAAGTTGGAGCGGATGGCAATGCTATCGGCGGGCTTTCTGTGGGTGAGCCAAAGGAAATAATGTATGAAATAACCGAACTTGTGTGTGATATTTTGCCTTCGGACAAGCCGCGTTATCTTATGGGAGTTGGTACTCCTGAAAATATTTTGGAGGGAATTTCGCAAGGGGTCGATATGTTTGACTGCGTGATGCCTACACGCAACGGACGCAACGGAATGTTGTTTACAAAAGACGGCATAATAAACATGCGCAATAAAAAGTGGGAGAAAGATTTCTCGCCTATTGAGGAAAACGGAGCAAGTGCGGTAGATACTTTCTATACAAAAGCATATTTGAAACATCTTTTTCATGCGGGTGAAATGCTTGCGGGAATGATTGCCTCACGGCACAATCTCGCCTTTTACCTGTGGCTTGTGGGGCAAGCGAGAGAGCATATACTTGCGGGCGA
>JAISVE010000003.1 GCA_031271725.1 Bacteroidales bacterium | reverse complement strand
GTCGGAAAGTGGTCGGAGAAACCATTCTGAAAATGCCCGCCACTAAAAGTACGGAAAGGATAACCTTTATATCTACCTGTTTTTTGTATAAGATAATCTCTGTTAAAAACCTCAGCCTTATAAAATTTAAGCGAAGAATAATCACTGCCGAGAAGATTTTGCGAAATAATAATCTGATCAAACATATTCCATCTGCCCTGATAACAAAGCGAACCGATACCTTTTGTGAATTTTTCCCACATCGTATTAAACAGACCGCCCGGCTGCACATCTTTTTGATCTTCCTTTGCGTTAAGCACCACTGCGCAACTCGGATCAACAGGGTCATCGTTCATGTCGCCAACTATGATAACGTGAATAGACGGATCTGCTTTCATAAGCGAATCGTAAATATGCTTTACAACAGAAGCCGCAAGTTCGCGCGAAATAACACTCTTGTCGCCACGCCGCGATGGCCAGTGATTAACCATGATAGACACTCTTTCGCCCGCAACTAAACCATGAACAAGTAAAACATCTCTTGTCCTAAAGGAAGAATCTGTAACTTTTTTATTCAAACCTTCATCGTATGGAAATGGATATGTTGTACTTGAAAGATAATTAAAGCGCGAAGCATCATAAAGTAAACCCACATCAACACCGCGCCAATCAGGTGATTGATAATGAATAACGCTCCAATTTCTATTTTTCAGCGGCTCGGTTGCAACCAAATCGTCCAAAACAGTTTTGTTTCCGATTTCAGATACTCCTACAGCAACAAGTCCACCGAAATCTTTGGCAACTTCATTAAGTGTGAATGCCATATTCTCCAACTTCTTATTGTATTTATCCATTGTCCATGCATAAGAACCTTTGGGAGAAAATTCTTTGTCGCGCAAAGAGTCTGTGCTCATTGGGTGATAGAGATTTTCCAAATTATAAAATCCTACAGGATAGACTTTAACCTGTTTGTCGGACTGCGCAACTGCGAAATGTATGGATAACAGCAGTACAAAAAAAATAAAAAACAATTTTTTCATAATTATATCATTTTAATTTAATAACTTGCCAATGCCTTTCTTTACAAGCGTTTTCTAATTCACCACCCATTCTCCTCCAAAATCTGCTCCAAGCCGTTGAATTATGCCTGATTCTTTTAGTTTGTTTATGTGTTTTTGTATTGCGGACGTATTCATATCTAATTTTTCAGACATTTCTTTGTATGAAATTTTCGGATTTTCTCTTATCAAATTCAATATATTGGTTTGTGCTTCCGAAAGGGTCTTACCACCTGTCTTACCACCTGTCTTACCACTTGTCTGACCACCTGTCTGACCACTCGGGGAATCTACATTATCTATCTTAAATGTTACCAATGCCACATCAATACTGTTTTCAAAATCAACTTTGGTATGCGTGGATTTTCCCCACTTCAACATTTTATCAAATCCGTAACCGGCATTATCTGCTAACTTAACATTACGAAACAATTTTGCAATAACAGGATTTCGCGGAATAGAAACATCTTTTTTTAACAGTTCTTTTATTGGGCGTGGAAATCCTCCCGGATTTTCAAATTCTATTCTATCTGTAAAAACCCTTACGCGCGGCTTTATAGGGCTGAAATAATCCGTGTGCATTAACAAATTAACCAGGGCTTCACGAATAGCATCGTATTCCGGACTATCCTCAATTCCAACACCTAAATTATCTAATTTATGTGGAATATTCGGGATTTGACGGCGAAACCGTTTCCCAAATATTTTTAGGGAGTGTTGTGCCGGCTTCTTTGACTTCAAAGTCGTCCCACTCTATATCAGTTAAGCGTTTTAGAAGTTCAGATTTATTCATGAGTGATACGGCTGCCGCAAGTTATCGCACCCGATATAAAAAAGCATTCCGAATACTCTTTATAAATAATATTCGGAATGCTTAATTGTTGAAAAATTATTTAAGAACTACGTCATTAAGATTTCTAATAATGATTTGATTTGTGACAGGTTCTGTTCCATATACCTGAGCAATGCCTGTAACTTTAACTGTTGCTGTAGGCATTGTTGTTGTAACAAATGTTGAATATCTTGAAACGAACACATCTAAGGTATTGCCACCATCTGTCAGAGTGTTAGTTTGATGTTGAGAAGCATTACCATATGTAGCCGATGGACCTGAAAGAGTACCTTCTGTAATAACAACACAATAGTTATAACTTGATATGTTTGCTGTAATATCGGCAATAGTTGCAACTCGTGGGGTAATTGTGCCCGTTCCTACTTTTACAACATTAGCATTAGCGAGACTTAGTTGAAACTGTCCGGCATATTTTGTCAAAGTTCCCTGAAGTTTCACTTCAACCTTGTCTCCTAAATTAAGTGATGAGTTATCACCTGCAAGACGTATCATCATACCCGATTGATTGTCTGTTGCAGTAATGATAATATTTTTCAAAGAAGTAGAGTTTCCGCCAACGATGTCAGAGGTAACCACACCTACAATCTTTTGAGTGCCGGCTAATGTAACATCGCTACCGGAATACATTGCCTGCAAATCAGGGATTGAGATTTCGGGAAGATCAAAGCCGCCTACCGGGGGAGCTTCTACTTCAATATCATAATCAGTAATACTGCGAACTCCCGGAATTGTATAATAACGAGCTAAATTTCCTTTTATTTTAATAGGTTTTTTTAAGTTTTCAGGATGATTAAGCAGGCTAACATCGTTACGGAAATCTGCAGGGAAGCCATTAGCAGGCAAACCAAGCTCTACAGCAACCACTTTTGTCCAATCTGTTTCGTCTGTACTTGCTGCAATAAGAACACTTGTGCCACGAATACCTGTTGTTCCGAAAACAACGTGTTCGGGTCCTGTTATGCTGCTTCCGTTATCACCTCCTAAGGTTCCCTCTATAACGCCGCCAACAATATAGCCGTGAACCCAAATCTCTTTTGGAAGTGTTCCTGTTGCTTCATAGAAACCAAATACTTGCCCTATAGAATAAGGACTTGCTTCGCTACCATCACCATCCTTCGAAGGATCAATATCAGTACCGCCACCAATAGTAACAGTAACATTAACCGTTTTACTTTCACTACCGGATTTCACCGTAAGAGTCGTGCTACCGTTTCCTATGGCTTTAACAGTCGCTGTTAATTTGCCTGTTTGCTCAACAGTAACAACAGCTGTGTTGTTGGAAGTCCACTTGAAATCTACATCTGCATCTTCCGGCATAATGGTTATTTTCAGATCTTGTGTCTGTCCTTCTGTAGTAAGAGTTACAGGACTTGGAGTTATGCTAAAAAAATCCAAATCCGGTCCTTTGTTACAACCTGAAAAAAGCATTGCCATTCCAAGAATAGAAACGGCTAAAATTGATTTTAATGTTCTCATAATTTTTAATTATTAGTTATTTATTTGTTCTATATCTTTACGTGTTCTTAATGTTATTTGAAACTGTCCAAAGTACTGACTTAAAATTGCAGTAATATTACATGGTCCTGTAGGAAGAGTATCACCCGCAAAATTAGCATAACCCGAAGTCCGAACCGGTATCCTTCCGTTATTACCACCAACAACATTTAAATTTCTATTGACTGCGTTTTGAATATTGCCGTTATTATCAAGAGGCGCGAAAGCTAAAACACCACCATCAACAAAAGTGACGTTTTCTAAACGTACAAATGTATTATAAAGATGTTCATTATTGGCATCAGGTTGTGATGTATTTGCAGGCACTACACTAAGTGTATCAAGAAGATCATTTGCCTTGTTTATATCAGGCGTCCCATTCGCGTGAACATTATTATAAAAATCGTAAGGCTTCATACGGCTCATATTATGATTTCCGGAGGCTGATTCCGAAATAACAGGAGAGCCTATTTGAAAAGCACCATAGTATCTGCCAATGCACAAACCCTGCATCTCCACAATAACTTCCTGTCCTACACTGTATTTTCCAAAAAGACCCGTTAAATCAACGGTTAACAAAATACCGCCCGTTGCATCTTGGAGATATAATTGCTTGTAGATATTTCCGCTTTCATCATCTCCAACCACAATTGCCTTAATTGCTTTTTTATCGGGAAAAGGAATAATTTTTACTTGATCTGTATGGATTTCATCTTTTGCGCCTGAGGAGTCTTGTAAATACCCAAACGAATAGTCAGGATTTACATCAGGATTCATTCCATTATTGCTTTGTGCATACGCTTTTAATTCCGCAATAGTAATAATCTCACTATCGGTCTCATAAACAGGCGTTTTTGTCTCCGGCACATCATAAACACGTTTATCGCAAGAAACAGCTGCAACAAACATCAATATTAACAATAAATATTTTTTCATACTAATAAATTTTTAATCAAGGTTATTAAAATCTAAAGCCTACATTTAAGAATACATTAATTCCCTGCATATAATAATACTTGGCAGGAAACTTGTTTATATTCGCAACGTCAAACACGTTGTTGTAATAAGGAATGCGTCCTTGTTCGTAACCGCCTGTTCTAACTTTTCTATTATTAAGAACATTTGAAACAGTTAAATTTATATTTAACTGTTTGCCTCCTTTTAGATAAATTAATTTGCTTATTGAAATATCCATTGTAATGGCATTATCCAACTTAACCTGTTTTGTGTAATCATCTGCTGTTTTATACGCCAAATATTCCGCCAATGCCTGATCGCCACCGGCACCACCATCCGCAACGGGTAAATTCAGCAAATAATTTACCGCTGCAATACGTACATCTTCCTTTATATCTTCCGTTACATAGTCTATAACAGTACCATCGCCCATTGTAACAGGGCGTTGATTTATGGAACGCTGAATATAAGAAGGGTCAAGATAATTATTTGCTATGCCGTTAACATTAACTTCAAACCACCAGTATTTCCAAAAATATGAAACACCAAATGTGCCTGCCATTTCAGGCGAGCCGCCAACATGAAAACCATTTATTGCAACAATTCCGCTAACATCGTCAGCTTTGTTGTTTTCATAACGAATAGTTCCGACAGGGTCATTTGTGTAGAGGAACTGACTCCAGCTTCCCGCAAAAGAAAGCGACAATCCTTTCCAAACATTATATTTAACACCTGCTTCTACACCATAGTTGCGCTGATTCGCATCTGAAATACTGTGATGCATAAAGGTTCCGTAAGCATCGTTATAATATGAAATTTTATTTGACTTGTTAAGATATTCGGTATAGTAACCTGAAATGCGTCCGTTGATTTTAGGAAATGTAAAAACATAATTAAGATCTGCGCCATATATTATTTCAGACTGCAAGTGCGGAACAACTTCGTCAGATACTCTCGGTGCTGTGTAAGCGTTATAGGGAAGCGGTGCCTGTGTCTTAAATATTCCGTTCAGCGAAATCAAATTGCGTCCGTTGATTTTGTAAACAACGCCTGCTTTTACTGCGGGATTAACAAAAGTGTGTACTGCACCTTTTCCGTAAGAGCCGCCTGTATCGGCATCACCGGGATAGCGACCATTTCTCATCAATCCATCTCTGTAAAATGAACTGACAGATACTTTTAATCCATAGAAAAATTCCAAGTGTTCGTAATTATGATGCATTTGGCCAAATGCACTTCCGGCTGTAACATCGGTATTGTAGTTGTAGCCGAAAATATCTCCCTCTTTAACTTTCCTGTTTGGATTATTCAAATCATTTTGTTTTATATCGGGGTTGCCGGGAAAATCTCTTTCACCGTATTTATCTATATCAAGATGATATGTCGCGCCAAGCAAATCAACAAGAGTATAAAATGTTTTATTTTGTGTACGGCGTGCATTAATGCCTGCAACAAGGGTTACTTCTTCATTGATCTTCATGTCCAATGTAGAATTCAAAGACATTTCGAGAGCATCATTGCGGCGTTCGCCAATAAGATAAGCGGCAGAGGCTGTTTCATCATCCTTTGTATTTGCATTCGTAGCATATATTTTTGCCCAATCAATCTGGCTGCGTTCTGTTGCCCACTGATTGCCGTAGGTATCGTAATTCTTATCACCCCAGCCCGCAGTATATGAAGGCAAGTTGCGGTAGTAGTCGGGACGCGGGTCGCTGGCGTTTTTATACCAGTCCAAAGTTGTTGTGCCGTAGCGGTTGTAATTAACGCCGAAACCTGTTGTAAGTTTTGCATCACGCTTTATTTTCCACACATGCGAAAGCATTGCCGTTGGAGTGTATGCTGTTACTACGCGCTGGTTGCGTTTTGTTTTGCCATCCGGCATATATCCCCAATATGGATTATAAAGATTATTTTTCATTAAATCATAAGCCTCATTAACGGAAGCCGCCTGCTGCGCTCTTTGAACGGGTGAGCCGAATGTTGTCAAAGATAAACTGTGTTTGCCGTTTGCCCACTGTTTTTCTACTGCAAGAAAATACGCAAGGTTATGATAGAATGTTCCTTCTACATTGCCCTCATACGCATATCTGCCGCCAAGTAAAGCGGAAAAAGCCCAACCCTTGCGACTAAGCCCTGTGTTATGAGATACCATTAAACGCTGTTGATAGTTGCGGTTGGTATATGTAAGAGTTACTTTCGTGCCTCTTGCATAACTGCCGGCGCGCATATCGTAATTTTGCGCACCACCCAAATCACCAAAACTGAACAAAGACGGTTGCAGAAAGTCCTGTGTCGTAACATTGCGCGACATATCATTCATTCCACCTATCATTGAATAGTTGAAATTTCCACGCATCAAACTGTTAAATTCAATGCCGTTAATATATGTTTGCCCGTATATGTTTTTGATGCCGCGCGGATTGAACCTGAATCCGGAAAGTTGATAACCTATTTCCGAAAGATACGGATCGTTCGAAAAAGTTGCAAGCGTGCTGAAATTCTGCCCTGCAACATCAGCATCTTCGTCTGACGTTGATTCGTCTATTGCGCCCAGGGCAAAACTGTTTTCGTTTTGAAATTCTTTCTTGATGTCCTCAGGTACATCCTGTGCTTGAATTGTCAGAAATGTTAATGCAAAAAACACTATCGACAAAGAAAATGTTGAATATTTGTACATCTATGATTTGTTTATTTTGCCAAAGTTATGAAAAAATAAAATCTTAATACCTCAAAATTGTTCTTATCTTTGACAATTTATAAACAAATATTAACAAATCTTATAAACAATTATACGCTATGTTGCTGAAATTGAGCAAAAACAGTGCTATTATGGGCTATATAATGCTTTTAATACTTTCTCTTGTATATTGGATAATTGACGTTCTTGGAGCTAATATACCGTTTCCTGAAAATTCCATAACGGCTTTGTTGATTCTTTTCGGGGCTATAATTTTTAGCGTTATTGTGCACAAACAAAATCTATCAAAAGGCTACATTGTTTCGGCAATGTTACTTGTTGTGATCTGTTATTCCGATATTTTCTTTTTCAAAGACATTCATCTTATTATTCAAACCTTGATAGCTATTATTGCATTTTCCATGTTGTTGCGCTCACACAATAAATCAAACGGATATGTTTCTTTATTTAACGGCTCTTTTTTATTTTCAACAATCTCTGTTTTTAATCCTCAGTTCGTTTTAGCATTGCCTTTTATCTGGATTATGCTTATTGTATATGGCAACAATAATTACAAAGACTGGCTTATTTCTCTTATTGCGGCTGCTCTGCCATATATTTTATTGCTTTCTTTTTGTTTTATTTTTGACAGATGGGATTATTTTCCGCTCTTTGATTTAGAAATAATTTTACCTGTATGGAGCAACGCTCTTATTTTGCCTATAATACTTATTTTTATCGGAATTCTTGCCTTTGTACAACAGATGAAACTATTACGAGGCGATATTGTATATGTTAGAAATATATCGCTCTTTCTTGCGGCTTACGTTTATTTTACGCTATTCTTTGTTTTGTTTTACACTTACGATGCCTCACATATTATGTTTCCCGTTTTGTATGCTTTTATTATCGGGAAATATCTGAATGCCATGAGGCGAAAATGGTTGGCGGAAGTGTTATTCTTTTTGTTGATTGTTGGCGTTGCAGTATTCTGATTTGAAGAATTTAGAAGTTTCTAAACGTTAAAGCGGAAATGCAAAATATCCCCATCCTGCACAACATACTCCTTACCCTCGACACCTAATTTTCCTGCTTCCTTTACTGCGGTTTCACTGCGCAAAGTAACGTAGTCATTATATTTTATTACTTCGGCACGAATAAATCCTTTTTCAAAATCAGTGTGAATAATGCCCGCTGCCTGCGGTGCTTTCGTTCCCTTTACAAAAGTCCAGGCACGCGATTCATCTGCGCCTGTTGTAAAATATGTTTGCAGATTTAACAATGCGTATGCAGATTTTATAAGACGTGCTACGCCGCTCTCTTTTAAGCCGAGTTCTTCCAGAAACATGCTGCGTTCCTCGTAAGTTTCGAGTTCGGCAATTTCGGATTCGATTTTTGCTGCAACAACTAAAAGTTGTGCGTTTTCACCTGCTATTTCCTGTCTAACCTGTTCTACATATTGATTACCGTTTGATGCAGATTTTTCATCAACATTGCAAAGATATAAAACAGGTTTGTCGGTGAGCAAAAAAAGTTCTTTTGCCAACTTTACATCGTCTTTATTGTCGAGTGAAACCTCACGTGCATTGCGTCCTTGCAGCAGCACTTCTTTATATTGCAATAAAATTTCGAGCAAACGTTTTGCTGTTTTATCACCACCTGTTTGCGCCTGTTTTTCTACTTTGCCAATTCTCGTTTCAACGGTTTCAAGGTCTTTTATTTGAAGTTCAGTATCAATAATTCCTTTATCTCTTACAGGATTTACAGAGCCGTCAACATGGGTAACATTGTCGTCATCAAAACATCTTAACACATGAATTATTGCATCAGTTTCTCTAATATTTGCAAGAAACTTATTGCCCAAACCCTCACCCTTACTCGCACCTTTTACAAGCCCTGCAATATCTACAATTTCCATTGTTGCGGGAACAACGCTTTTGGGTTTATCTATCTCTACGAGTGTTGTAAGCCGTTCGTCCGGAACGGTTATCATGCCAACGTTTGGCTCTATTGTGCAAAATGGGAAGTTTGCAGCCTGTGCCCTTGCGTTTGAAAGGCAATTAAAAAGTGTGGACTTGCCTACATTCGGCAAGCCCACTATACCACATTTTAATGCCATAAACTATGCACCAATAGATGCTTTGTATGCGTCAGCAGACATCAAGTCATTAAGTTCAGCAGGATTGGAAACTTTTATCTTCACAATCCAGCCCTTTCCATAAGGATCAGAGTTTACAACTGCTGCTTCACTCTCCAATGATTCGTTAAACTCCAATATTTCGCCGCCAACAGGAAGCAAAAGATCTGAAACGGTTTTTACCGCTTCTATTGTTCCGAAAGTTTCGCCTTTTGCGAATGTTTCGCCAACGCTCGTAACATCAACAAAAACGATGTCGCCAAGTTCATGTTGTGCATAGTCGGTAATGCCTACTATTGCTGTTTCGCCTTCTACTTTGATCCATTCGTGATCAGAGCTGTACTTTAATTCTACAGGAAAATTCATAAAATTTTTAATTTATTTGTTTATTTATAGATTATGCAAAAATTCGGAAAGTCGCATTTCCGTAGGGATAGACAGCTTTTTTCTGATTTTATAGACAGCGGTTTCTATTGTACGGACAGACCTGTTTGTTATCTGTGCTATTTCTTTTGAAGACATATCAAATATGGAAAGTAAGCAAGTTCTTAT
>JAISVE010000175.1 GCA_031271725.1 Bacteroidales bacterium | reverse complement strand
TTAACCTTTGAATTTTAAAAACCCCATTATTGCGAATATTCCTGCAATTTGTAAATTTAATAAAATAAATGCTTGCATTGTTGCGGTTTGTTGACACTTTTTAATAGCACTCTGTTTATATTATGGCGTATATATTGGGAATTGAATCCTCTTGTGACGACACTTCGGCTGCCGTGTTAAATGATGATATTTTGCTTTCAAACTGTATTGCCTCGCAGGCAATACACGAGCAATACGGAGGAGTTGTACCCGAATGGGCGTCCCGCGCCCATTTGCGCAACATTGTTCCTGTGGTTGATGTCGCCATCTCGAAAGCGGGAATATTGCCCGGCGATTTGGACGCCGTTGCTTTTACACGAGGCCCCGGATTGCTCGGCTCTTTGCTGGTGGGTGTTTCTTTTGCAAAAACATTTGCACAGGCTCTGAATATTCCGCTTGTAGAAGTTAATCATTTGGAGGGTCATGTGCTCTCGCATTTTATAAAGACTCCGAGTGATGCTGTTGGGTCTGCTGCCGATTTGCCTGTTGGTGCTGGTGCTCCTGCGGTTGGCTCTTCGCCTTCATTCCCTTTTCTCTGCCTTTTGGTTTCGGGTGGACACACACAAATTCTACGCATAAACAGCCCATTTTCCTTTGAAACTCTCGGTGGCACTATTGACGATGCCGCAGGCGAGACCCTTGACAAGGCTGCTAAAATAATGAGCTTGCCTTATCCGGGCGGACCCGTTATAGATAAACTTGCCCGTGAAGGAAACTCTGCCGCGTTTACTTTCTCAAAGCCCCGCATAGCCGGCTATGATTATAGTTTTAGCGGATTAAAAACATCCTTTCTCTATTTTTTGCGTGACAAGCTAAAAGCTGACGAGGCGTTTATTAACCGTAACAAGGCTGACCTTGCCGCTTCAATACAAAAAGCAGTTATTGATATTCTGATGGAAAAACTTATTGCTGCATCAAAAGACACAGGCATAAAACAAATCGCTATCGCAGGCGGTGTTTCGGCAAATTCCCTTTTGCGAAATTCCATTGCGGAGGGCGAGCAATATTATGGCTGGAAAACCTTTATACCACCATTATCCTTCACAACAGATAATGCAGCAATGATTGCTATTGCCGGCTATTTCAAATTCCGTGAAGGCATTTTCACTTCCCTTGATGCCGCACCTTACGCCCGCAGTAAATAAATTACAGGGCAGGTCATATTTATTAGTCTAATGCGGCAATTCCGGGCAAAGTCTTACCCTCAAGATACTCAATCATCGCACCACCACCGGTAGAAATGTAACTTATCTTTGAAGCAATACCAAGTTTATTTACGGCTGCAATCGAATCACCACCACCTACGGCAGAAAATGCACCGGAGTCGCCAACGCATTTTCCTACTTCAAGCGTGCCGCGAGCAAAGTTGTCCATTTCAAAAACGCCGAGAGGCCCGTTCCACAAAATTGTTTTTGACTTACGCACTACATCCTTGAAATTCTCAATTGATTTTTCGCCAATATCCATTCCTTCCCAACCGTCAGGAATTTCCATTGTAGGCACTGTTTTACGATTTGCGTTGTTATCAAAAGCGTCTGCAATAAGGGTATCAACAGGCAATATAAAATTCACATTTTTTTCTTTGCATACCTGCATCACTTCCTTTGCCATATCAACCTTGTCGTTTTCACAAAGCGAATTACCAATCTTACCACCCAATGCTTTCACAAAAGTATAAGCCATACCACCGCCTACAATAAGGTTATCAACCTTATCAACAAGATTTTTCAAAACATCTATTTTGGTTGAAACCTTTGCTCCGCCAATAATCGCGGTAAAAGGATGTTGCGGCTCTCTCAAAAGTTTTTCAAGATTTACTATTTCGTGTTCGAGAAGTTTGCCAACATATTTATCGTTCGGGAAAAATTTCGCAATAACTGCTGTGGAACTATGTGCACGGTGGGTTGTGCCGAAGGCGTCATTAACATAAACTTCGCCGTAAGAGGCAAGTTTTTGAGCAAATGCTTCGTCACCTTTCGTTTCGCCTTTTACGAAACGTACATTTTCGAGCATCAGGATTTCGCCTGCTTTAAGCGCAGAAACCTGTTCTGATGTTTTATCGCCAAAGCTATCGCCTGCCAACGTTACGTTTATGCCAAGTAATTTAGACAAATGCTCTGCAACAGGTTTTAGAGAGAATGCTTCTTCATAACCGATGCCTTCAGGTCTGCCCAAATGAGCCATAATAATTACTGCTGCCTTATGCTCGAGTAAATATTTAATCGTAGGCAAACTTTCCCTTATACGAGTATCGTCTGTTATATTGCCGTCTTTAACAGGCACATTCATTTCGCAGCGTAAAAGCACTTTTTTGTTTTCAAAGTTTCCTTGTTCTAATGTTTTCATTGTTTTAATATTTAGAGTTTTTATATTGCAATTCGGATTGTTTTTTCAATTGCCGTCCGAAGCATTGTCCGAATTACTTTCCGAATTATTTTCCGGCAAAAGTACAAAAAAGTTTTATATATTGAACTAAAATATTTTGTATATTTGCACTTGAAACGAACTTGTTTAAGACTACCTGCGGTCTCTCGGACTACGATTATAACCGACGTAGATGTCAAAGGCGAGTCGAAGCGTAGATATTTGGCTTAGAAAAGCAGAGGTGGCTTTTACTTAAACAAGTTCGATTCATTTTTTCCATAATAATTTTAGTGTCCTAAAATCCTCTTTATTTCTGATAAAAGCCGTTTTTACTTCATAAAATTCTTTTCTTAACGCAAAATTTAATTCTATTACAACAACCTGTGGTATGCCATTCCATTTCACTAATAGAATGGAATTAGTGGTATTACTCTTATAGATTTGATTAAACCCATTTACTACTAAATCAACCAACATAAGCGGCGTGAGTCCGAGTTTTGCCAACTCTGCTTTATGTCGATTAAAAATATGTTTTAGATGGTTCTCGTCAATATAAATATCTGCCGCTTTTCTGCGGATTTTACTAGCAACAGGCTTCCGCAGACGCTCTATTCTCGTGTAATGTTGTTGATTTTGGATTTTTTGTTTCATACTTATAATTTTTAATTTAAGATAGTATCTAAGTCGCACGCATTATACATACACTTTGGTGAACGTCGTGTTAATGTTCGTTTCATTATTTTTGTTGTTTATTTGCAATAGGTATCTATATAAATAACGAACTCACTTACAAAAAAACAATATCATGGGGTTAATGTCTTAATTATTAGAAATATCGTATTTTGAGAAGCAGGTAGAATTCCGAGAAAATAGAAAACGTTGAAAAACAAATAAAATTACTACCTTTGCGCCATAACAAAGCCCAAAACGAATAAAATATGATATAAAACCAAGTGCTATATGCACGTAAATATGTTTTAATAGAAAAAGCATTTTAGTTTATCTTTCTAACAAGAATCTGGCGATTTTTAACTAAGGAGAATCTAAATTGAAATGCTCACGTTGTTTTAAGCGTGAGCACTTTCAAATATTCTGTCCTTAGTAGGTTACGCCAGATACCTTTGTTAGCGGGATACGAGAAAGTATCACGCTTTTTTTGTTTGCAAATAAAATGAAACAGTATAGCGTAATGTAGAATTATATAACACAAAAATATTAACTAAATCAAAAACAACAATGAAAAAATTAAAAAGAATGCTGTTCGGCACAACAAGTGCCTTGAGCGTAGTTTTAGCGGCAAGTATGCTGCTTGTAAGTTGCGACAAGGGTAACGGTGAAGATGACGGAACCAACAACGGAAGCGTGAATTATGAAACAATCACTGCAAACAACGTATCTTTTGACATGGTGAAAGTGGATGGCGGTACCTTTACAATGGGTGCGACAGCGGAACAGGGCGATGATGCCAATGATGGTGAAAAGCCGACCCATCAAGTAACTTTAAGCACTTTCAGTATGAGCAAAACTGAGGTAACACAGGCTTTATGGAAAGCGGTGATGGGTGGCTGGTC
>JAISVE010000043.1 GCA_031271725.1 Bacteroidales bacterium | reverse complement strand
TAATGTTGGATGACGACACTGCACATTCCAACGCTATAATGGCTGACAGTACACAGTTTGCCGCAATGCAGGACACATCTGCATTTATTATTTTCAGAGTTAAAAACACAAATATTCTTGCAGCAAAAAAATACGGAATAACACAGCAAACAACACAACTCGCAGAACAAATTGCAAACACTCCGGCAAGCAAACTGCTTGTTATTTACGCTTCACCTTACGCTCTATCATTCTTCGACACATCAACATTAAATAAATTTGATGCAATACTTGTCGCTTATCAGGACATGGATGAAGCACAAATGGCAGTAAGCAGCATTATATTTGGCGAAAAGCCCGCAAAGGGACACTTGCCGGTAAGCGTATTCACGCAAGACGGACAAAAAATTTACAGCACAGGTGCCGGATTATCGACAATACAAAATGAGCTTTATACTGCATTGCCTGAAAGTACAGGATGGAAAAGCGAATGGATGCAAAGCATTGACAGTATAGCATTATCAGGCATTGCAGCGCAGGCATACCCAGGTTGTCAGATTTTGGTTGCAAAAGGAAATGCTGTTATTTATAATAAATCTTTCGGACACTTTACATACGATAAAGATGTTACGCCCAAGGTTGAAAACAGCGATATTTACGACCTTGCTTCACTCTCAAAAATTTTCGGCACAACGCTTTCTTATATGAAAATTTATGAAGACAGTTGCTTTAATTTAGACGATCACATATCAAAAGTAATTCATCGTCTTTCCCGCTCTGCAAAAGGAAAACTCACCTATCGCCAACTCCTCGCACATCAAGCCGGGTTAAAGGCAACTTTGCAATGGCTGCCCGCCGATAACATCTATCAACGTCACGAAATTCTTTCACGAAAATACGATGAAGACGATTATCCATATCAAGTTGCAGACAGTGTTTTTCTCTACAAAAATTATCGCAATCAAATTCGTAAAATGATTGATGAAAGTCCTTTGGCAGAGAAGCCTAAATATGTGTACAGTGATTTGGGATTTTACTATTTGAATGAAGCTTTTCAAAGTATTACTAAAGAGAGTATCGACAAATTTGCAACTGACTCTTTTTACAAACCTATGGGATTGAAAAATATCGGTTATCATCCTTTGCAATGGGTTTCGCTTTCGCGGATTGCACCTACGGAAAATGATACTCTTTTCAGAAAACAAGTTGTTAAAGGATATGTGCACGATCCGCTGATTGCTTTGTCGGGCGGAGTTGGCGGCTCTGCGGGTTTGTTCGGCAATGCTTATGATGTTGCCGTGCTTTGCCGCATGTTGCTGCAAGGCGGAGTGTATGCCGATAAACAATATCTACAACCTGAAACAATCGCTTTGTTTACTTCTTCCGATTTTTCAAGTGAGTGGAATCGCCGTGCAGGCGGCTTTGACAAGCCTTTGCTTAAACCTAACGGAACATCGCCATGTTGTGAGCAGGCATCACCTTCAAGTTTCGGACACAGCGGCTTTACGGGAACTTATTTTTGGGTTGATCCTGAACATGATCTTATTTATATTTTCTTATCCAACCGTATATATCCAAATGCCTCGCCCAACAAACTCGCAAGTATGAACATCCGCACAAAAATTCAGGAACTACTGTATGAGTTTGACGCTAAGGAACAGTAACAATTTTCGTAACTTTACATCCATATTATGGGCAAACAACATCTTTCTCTTGAGCAGCGGTTGGGGCTGAAAATGTCGCCAAAGCAAATGCAACTTATGCGTTTGCTGCAAGTGCCATCCGCAGAGCTTGTAACAAGCATAAGAGAGGAAATGGAAAACAACCCTGCATTGGAGGAAGCCGCAGAAGACGAACACAACAGCACAGACGAAACAAATCAATCAGACGAAGACGGCAAAGAGGATATTCTCGAAGATTATTTTAACGAAGATGAAGTAGATTCTTACAAGGAACGCAGCGTTCAGCAAGAAGAAAAATACAGACGTCCTGCCGTAGAGCAAGCAAGTTTCCAAGAACAGGTTTTGGAACAATTCCGACTTCTAAACACAGACAGTTTACAGCAAATTATCGGTGAAGTTATTATAGGTAATCTTGACGATGACGGTTATTTGTCGCGCTCGATAGAAGCTATTGTAAACGACCTTGCCTTTTCGCAAAATATATCTGTTTCGCAGAGTCAGGTTGAAGATGTGTTGAAGATTATTCAAACTCTTGAGCCAAGCGGTATCGGGGCACGTTCTTTAAGAGAGTGCCTGCAAATTCAACTTCAAAGATATAACTTGAAAGATGCTTCGGATAATATTCTTGCTCTCGCACAAAAAATTGTTTCAAATGATGCGCGTTTTGATGAATTTACTTCACGTAAATACGATGCGTTGATAAAGCGTTTTAAGGTTTCTCCGGATGAATTTAAGGAAGCTGTTTCAATTATTACTCATTTGAACCCCAAGCCAGGTGGAGGCACTGCACGGTTGCTTAACCCGATTGTTATTCCGGATTTTACAATCAATGTTTTTGAAAACGAAATAACTGTTTCACTAAACAATGACTATGTGCCTGATTTACGTGTAAACCCTGCTTATCAGCAAATGCTCGGTGAATACTCATCTAAAAATAATTCCGCAAACAAAAATACAGTTTCATTTATAAAGCAAAAAATAGAAAATGCACGCTCATTTATAGATTTGATAAAAGAGCGGCAGAACACGCTTTTAAGCGTAATGCAGACAATTGTAAATTTGCAGAGAGTTTATTTTCTCACAGGCGAACGCTCACAATTAAAGCCAATGATTCTGAAAGATGTTGCCGAAATAACAAATCTTGATATTTCTACTGTTTCAAGGATAACTTCCAACAAATACGCACAAACACCTTACGGTATAATTTTGCTTAAAGAGTTTTTCTCGCAGGCATTGCAGAATGAGGAAGGCAATAATGTTTCCTCTATTGAAGTTAAGGATGCTCTTAAAAAAATTATTGAGACTGAAGATCCGCAAAAGCCTTTTACAGACGACACCCTTGTTGCGGAAATGAAAAAGAACGGTTACACAATTTCCCGCCGCACAATAACAAAATACAGGGAGTTGCTGGGTATTCCGGTGGCTCGCCTGAGACGCGGAATAGAATAATCCACCCTTAGAATAGTAGCTCGTTCATTTGTTTTTCTCTCTCCTCTTTGCTGCGGGCAACATAAACCTTTTCCATTGTGTAGGGATTTAAGCCCGTGTAGTACATTTCCGTTGCCAGAGTTAGTGGAGTTGGGGTGAAGTTTTGCACCTGTTCCAATTTGTAGCCCATTGCACGTGTTTGTTTCGTAAGCGACTTCATATCTTTCAGCGTGCAGCCGGGATGAGAAGCTATAAAATATGGTATCAATTGTTTTTGCCCGAATGTCTTTAAATTCCTTTGAGTTTTTAGAGACATCCCTGTTTCTTTGTCGAAAAATTTTTTAAACTCTTTGAATTGTGAGAAGGAGGTTTTGCGCATAAGTTTCAGCACATTGTCTTCGGTGTGTTCCGGTGCAACTTTCAGACGACCTGAGGTGCCTTCATTTATCAACATTTTGGCGTATTCTAACGCAGCTCTACCATGCTGTGAACTACCATCTTTCAAATACGGCACAAGCATATCATAACGCACGCCGCTACCGATAAAACAATTCCTCACCTGCGGCATTGCAAGCACTTTTTTATAAAGCGACACTAATGGCGTATAATCGATATTCAAATTCCTGCAGATAGACGGAAAAATACAAGATGCTTTATTGCATTTTTCGCACAGCATTTTATCTATACCGCCCATTCCGTACATATTCGCGGAAGGTCCTCCCAAATCACTTAAAACACCCTTAAAATCGCTGTCCGCAGCAATTTGTTCTATCTCGTTGAGAATAGACTTTTCACTTCTTGATTGTACTTGTTTGCCCTGATGTGCGGATATTGTACAAAACGAACAGCCTCCGAAACATCCGCGATGTATGTTTACGGAATTTTTAATCATTTTGTAAGCAGGAATTTCACCACGTTTCTTGTAACGAGGATGCGGCTCTCTTGTGTATGGAAGATCGAATGCAAGGTCTAAATCACCCGGACATGCCACTCGCGGCGGATTTATTACCAATGTTTGACTGCCGATTTTTTGCAACAGGCGCGGTGCGTGTATTTGGTTTGATGTTGTTTCAAAAACAACAAAGTTTTTTGCCTGAATTTTTTTGCTTGTCAAACATTCATCATGGGAATGGAGCCAAACATCGCCATTAACAACATTTATTTTATCCGTAAGATAAGCCGTCTGCGCAATATTGTCCGGCAATTCTCCATTAGCAATTTTTCGAGCAACTTCTATTATGGGATATTCACCCATACCATAAACAAGCATGTCCGCCCCACTTTCAACAAGAATAGAGGGTTTAAGCATGTCCGACCAATAATCATAATGCGTAATTCTGCGCAAAGAAGCTTCTATGCCGCCAAGTACAACAGCAGTATCGGGGTAAATTTTTTTCAGTATTTGTGAATAAACCACAGATGCATAATCGGGACGAAAGCCGTAAGCACCGCCCGCCGTATAGGCATCATCGTGGCGCAAGCGTTTTTGTGCGGTATAGTGATTTACCATAGAATCCATTGCTCCCGCCGTAATGCCAAAGAACAGCCGCGGCTTGCCGAGTTTGCGGAAATCCCTCAAATCGTCCCGCCAATTGGGCTGCGGCAAAATTGCCACACGATAACCTTCTTTTTCAAGAACTCTCCCTATAACAGCTGAGCCGAAAGCAGGGTGGTCTATATAGGCATCACCTGTAACAATTATAATATCAACTTCGTCCCAGCCACGCTTGCGGACTTCCTCTGCCGAAACCGGCAGCCAATCGCTTATTGGGCGCAATGGTTTTCCTGTAGCCGGCTCAAGACTTTTGTCCGCAGATGTATTTTTGCTTGTACGAACACTGCCGTCTGTACGAACACTAGCAATGCCTGCATTTCCGCCGGCTTTCAAATAAGAACGCCCGCCCCTGTTAGCAGGAGCAGGCGTATCAAAGTTTTTTTCAGGCATTTTAGGCTGTTACAACAGAAACATAAGATCTGTCGTCATGTTTGCGTTTGAAAGCAACAGTACCGTCAACAAGTGCAAAAATCGTATGATCTTTACCGATACCCACATTAAGACCAGGATGATACTGGGTGCCGCGCTGACGAACAATTATATTGCCCGCTATCGCTTTCTGTCCGCCGAAAATTTTAACGCCGAGGCGTTTGCTGTGTGATTCGCGACCGTTGTCTGAACTGCC
>JAISVE010000155.1 GCA_031271725.1 Bacteroidales bacterium | reverse complement strand
GAGTATCAGCAAGTACAAAAAGTTTATCGAAAACTATCCGAAAATAGATTTTTCGTTCTGCTCCTACCAGCCCTTTGACAGTTCTTTTTTCAGAAAATCAGGAATTTGATTTTACTTGCCAAAACAACAAAGGCTAATTTTCAATTATAAATAACCGATAAAAAAATTAATCTTTATTTATTTTATCTCCAACTCAGAGCCCAACATAACCTCAAATGGACCATTGATAGTTGTTTCATAAGCATCAATTATTAGTTTTGCATTATTTTCTATTTTCACATTTTAATTTATGGGTTTATTTCCAAAATCAGTTCCATATTAATAATGCCTAACTCGGAACAAGTTTCTCCTGCATACCCACCCATTATACATAATATTTCCCCATTACAGTTATAAAAAGGTTTCATATTGCCCTGATCAACCAAAAAACCCGTTTCGTCATTACCATAAATACATTGATATATTGAAACAGATAGAGGAGTCCCATTTTGAATTGTCAAGTTAATTTCATTTACCACGTCTTTAAGCCAAAGTAAATCTGTCAGCGGATTATCAAAAGCGCATAATTTAGTATTATTGGTTATAACTCCTTCTGAAATAATGCTCATTGCTTCCTCGTTTCCGGATTGAAAACCGCTATACAACAATATTTTATATTTCCGATTGATTTCTCCCTGATGTTTGAAAGCAAAATCAAATGTATAATAGCAGTAGCAACGCTCATATCCACAACTAACTTCATTGCCATTACCATCATAGCAAATGTCTTTGATATACATATATATAATACTGTCTGTAACTTCTGTTTGCGTTTCAAAGGGCTCCACTTTACATGTAAAAGCAAGACCAACAAATACATTAACCGAATCTTCTGAAATTGTAATAATAACTGTATCGCTTTCTATTTCCGTGCTGTCTATGCTCTGTTCGGATCTTATATTGCATCCGCCTAATTCGGTTTTTACATATTCTATTTCAGATTGTTTGTCTTTATCCGGTTGTTTTTCGCAACCTATGAGTGTAAATAAAGTAATCGTAACTAAACACAGTATTATTCGTAGTATTGTTTTCATTTTTCTTTGAATTAAATTTAATGACTAAGTTATTCAGTTAAAACCATACGCTTGGTATCTATCAACTTATCGCCTACAATTAACGAGTATAGGTACATTCCTGCTTGTAAAGAGGATGCGCGAACTTCTATCGAACTTTCGCCTTTTGTTGCTTGTAAATTGTAGCATTGCAATTGCTTTCCCGTTAGATTGTAAATGCATATTTTTGCGTTTGTTGCGTTGTCGGAAAGTTGATATTTTATTGTGGTAGAAATGTTGAAAGGATTTGGAGCGTTTTGGTGCAAGATATTGCCGATTTCAGTTTCCATTATTTGAGATGTTTCAGGACTCTTAGGCGACTGATTAAAGTCCGCACTATAAAGCATCTGCTGAATTTTGTTTATCTGGTCTTGTAAATTTTCTATTGTCTTTTCCTGTTCTTTATTTATTTCGCTCTGCTCTTGAAGTGCTTTTGTTAGATAAGGGATTAAACCCGAATAGTCCAAACTGTATAGTTTGTTTTCGTCCATAAAAACTAAATCAGGAAAGATTTCGCCTACTTCCTGGGCTATAAAACCGATACAGTTTTTATAAAATGGGTCTTTGGAAACGTCTTCACCGCTGCTTGTCTTGACAAAATCGTAAGTTACAGGGCGGAGTTTTAAAATCTTATCAGACATTGGAGGCAGGTCGATAATATTAGTTTTCAGATTAACATCGGAACTTGACAAGATACCCAGAGTAGGACCATTTGTATAATATATATTGGAATAAACCACAGCTAAATGATTGCTCTTTGTACCGGCTGCTGCATTGCTGCTGGAACCCGCAAATGCCATAGTATTCACTGTGCTGGAAGCGGTCATATTACCTGACACTCTGATAATTGTTGCTGTAGATGGAATAAATTGAGCCCCAATATCTATAATCGGTGCAGGGTAAACACCAGCCCTGGGAGCTTTATTGTTTATAGAAACTATGTTGTCGGAATTAACTTTCAACTGCGCATTTAACGAGCAAATGCAGCACACCAAGAGAAGTGTTAAAATTGTTGTTGTAAATTTTTTCATTGATTTTTATTTTTCATTGATTTTATACTTAAAAAGAGAGCACACTACAATATTATGTGGAGCGAAGTAGAGCGAAAAAATTAGAAAACCCTTGCGGATAAAATATGCCCACAAGGGCCTTATTTGCTGAAATTATTTTTACCTAACAGCCAAAGAAAATCGCTTGCGTAGAAACAAGCTGTGGAACTATATTTATAGATACTGTCGGACATCTTATAAAACAAATTATTAATAAAGATAATAATAATAAATATAAAAAACAATTTATGAAATTTTGTCGGTAATAGTTATTGGTATTACGTTTTAGAAGTGCGAGCGAAGCGGAGTAGGGCGAGGACTATGAGCGAACACCCGACCGCTCGCGTGCGAGGGTGAAGCGGAAACATTTCCGATTGCGACTTCGAGATTTCTGCGTGATGCGCTTGGGTTTTGGGAGTTCTGTAAGTCCGCACGTTTTAATGCGTCAATACGATTTTTCTATATTGGTGCAATGACAACAAGGTTTTTATGCCAACCCCCGCCTAATAAAAACCAATTGTTTGCACTGTAGCGTGTTTCAAGGGAATGCAGTCCAAACCTCTTATCGCATAGCAGAAATTGAGCAGGAGCAAAGGGAATGTTTCCGCTCCTGACGCGCGGCGGGCACGCCAAGATAAATGCGAGCACTTGCATTTCTCTCGGCTTAATCGTAATTTTACTCCAATGAAAGTTTCGGAAATTTTATCACAGGCAGCAGCAAAAAACAAGACGGTTTTCTCTTTTGAAATAGTGCCTCCTCTGCGCGGAGGCAGTGTACAAAGCATACACAACGCCGTAGAGCCGTTAATGGAATTTAATCCGCCGCATATCAACATTACATATCATAGAGATGAAGTTGAATACCGTAAAATGTCTGACGGCACAACAAAAAAAATAACTACCAACAAACGTCCCGGCTCTGTAGCCCTTGCCGCAGTGCTTATGAACAGGTATAAGGTTGAAGTTGTTCCGCACATTGTTTGCGCAGGTGCAACTCAATACAAACTTGAAAATGATTTAATCGATTTGAATTTTTTGGGAATAGAAAACGTACTTGCCTTGCGTGGCGACCCATCACCAAGCGAGAATGGAATTTTTACTCCCGAGCCTAACGGACATCGCTATGCCGCAGGGCTTGTTGAGCAAATCGTCCAAATGAACAACGGAAAATACCTTGACGAAACCTTGAAAGATGCCGTGCATACAAATTTTTGTATTGGTGTTGCCGCCTATCCCGAGAAACATCATGAGGCAGAAAGCATGGAAAAAGACATTGCAAACCTCAAAGCAAAAGTTGCCGCTGGTGCAGACTATATTGTTACGCAATTATTTTTTGACAACGCAAAATTTTTCAACTTTGTAAAACTTTGCCGTGAAGCGGGCATCAAGATCCCGATAATTCCCGGCATCAAACCGATTTCCACATTAAAACATTTGCAAATGCTGCCTCAAACATTTCATATAGATATTCCGCAAGAACTCGTAAAAGAAGTTCAAAAATCGCCAAATAATGTTCGTCAAATCGGTGTAGAATGGGCAATCGCACAAAGCAAGGAACTTATCGCCAATGGTGCGCCCGCCGTGCATTATTATACTATGGGGAAGAGCGACAACATAGTCGAAATCGCAAAAAAAGTTTTTTAAGTGTCAAGTTAACCGTTTTTTACATTAAATTTTAATTATCTTTTATTTCAATTATACATAAAATTACTCTTAACTTTATGGGAAGATTTCATTGGCAACTCAAGGTCTATTATCTCTCGCAATGTTTTTGGAGTACCTTTATCGGTGGATATGTAGCCAATATATAGGTTATCGTCTTTGTCTGTGGTAAAAAACATATTGGATAATTGCGTTTTTTTTGCGCTAAATTGAGAAAAAAATAAATCTGATTTATTTATGCAAAAAACGGTTAACTTGACCCCTTAAAAACGTTTTAATTTGACCCCCTAAAGTTATCCTTCGAAAAAGGTAAAAAGTTGTTATTTATTTTGTGGTCAAAAATCATACTATTAT
>JAISVE010000131.1 GCA_031271725.1 Bacteroidales bacterium | reverse complement strand
AATATTTTTTTTGCAGTATAAAGCACTTTTGCCTCATTGAATTTCTCAACAAGACCCGTATGTCTTAGCATTAGACTAAGTGCATCTTCTATTTTGAGCGAGTTATACATTTACTATTGTGCCGTTTTCAACGAAAAAAACACGGTGTTTTCCGGAAAGAAAGTTTTCCATTCTATTTTTATCTGTGTCACTTATAAACACTTGTCCAAAGGGAAATTCATTGATAATACTCATAAGATTTTTTGAACGTTCACTATCCAATCTGTCAAAAATATCATCAAGTAAAAGCAATGGTTTTAAGTTCATGCTGCTTGACATAATTTCCCATTCCGCAAAGCGCAAAGCAAGTAAAAATGATTTTTGCTGTCCTTGCGAACCAATTTTGCGGACAGGATATCCGTTCATTAAAAATTCCAAATCATCTTTATGAATGCCGCCTGTTGTATATTGTAAAAACTTGTCTCTGTCTGCGTTTTTAAGTAATATGTCTTCAAAAGAATTTTCGTGCAATTGAGAATTATATATGATACTTACCTTTTCCAATCCTGCCGACATTTTTTCATAATATTTTTCAAAAACGGGAAGAAATTTTTTGATAAACTTTTCTCTTTCCTCAAATATTTTTTTTCCATTTGAAATAAGTTCCGCATCAAAAATTTCTATCAAAGAGTTATCTGCGTTTTCCTGTTTAAGAGCTGCATTGCGTTGTGTAAGGGCGCGGTTGTAGGCGAGCAAACATTCAAGATAATCTCTGTCCGATTGAGATAATACCTGATCGATAAATCTGCGCCTTAAATCACTGCCACCGATAATAAGCTCCGCATCCTGCGGGGCTATCATTATAAGTGGAATTTTACCGATATGCAAGGACATTCTGTCGTAAGCCTTGCCATCAATGCGCATTATCTTTTTATCGCCTCGCTTTTGTATGCACTGTACCGGCACTTCGCTTTCAGCAATTGAGTACCTGCCTGTAACTGAAAAACTATCCTCGCCGTGCAAAATATTCTGCAAATCGAAGGAGCCGAAATAACTTTTTGTAAATGAAAGATAGTGTATGGCGTCAAGCAGATTTGTTTTACCTGCTCCGTTATGTCCTATAAAGCAATTCACGCCTTCACAAAAAGCAAGTTCTGCCTCATGAAAGTTCTTAAAATTATACAGGTAAATACTTTTCAAGTACATAGTTTATTATAAACCTCCTCCATTAACCGGCGCGGTGTTGAAGTTGCACCGCAAATGCCAACCGAATTATATTTCAAAAAATCCTCTCTGTTTATTTCTTTTGACGAAGTTATAAAAAAGCTGTTTTTATTATTTTCCTTACACACGCCATACAAATATTGCCCATTTGACGACTTTTTATCACTCACAAAAACAACCGCATCATTATTCCTTGCAAATTCCGCAATTTTTTCCGCACGTGTACTCATGCTTCGACATATACTGTCAACCACTTCAAGCGTACCGCCTTCACTATTACAGCCTTCTTCTATTTCCTTTGCTATAGCACGATAATTGTCCGTATTCATTGTTGTTTGTGAAAACAGCATTGTCGGACAATTAAATTCTATCCCTTTAAGATCCTTTAATGAACTTGCAACCAATGCGTTGTTGCCCGTTTGTCCGTTAAGACCGACAACTTCCGCATGACCGTCTTTGCCATAAATAATAACCTGTCCGTTTTGCGACAGCATTTTTTCGTAGCCCGCTTTTATTCTTTTTTGCAGAGAAAGCACAATCGGACAAGTTGCATCAATAAGGGTGATATTGTTTTCTTTCGCAATCTCATACGTACTCGGTGGCTCGCCATGTGCGCGTATGAGTACGGTTATATCGCGCATTCTTTTATATTGCTCATGGTCTATAACCTTTAAGCCCATACTTTTCAAACGGCTTACCTCTTCACTGTTATGCACTATATCGCCAAGGCTATATAAGGTTGTGTCGGCAGATGAAAGAATTTTCTCCGCTCTTTCAATTGCCGACACCACGCCAAAGCAAAACCCCGAAGAAGCGTCTATAGATATTTTCATTATTACGCTGCCGTAAAATTTCTAAAAGTAGTTAGATGCAAGGTTGCGCCACTGTAAAATTTCTAAAAATTCAAAGGTCAAGGCGCACGAGCGAGCAACGAGGGAGCGTACTAAAGTACGTGACCGAGTTGCAAGCGAAGTGCAACGCAGAGATTTGGATTTTTAGGAATTTTACCTAACTTCTAAATCAAAGACAAGAGAACTATACGGAGCAATCCCACGAGTACCCGCTGCGCCGTAAGCAAGCCACGATGGAATAATTACCGTAGCACGGCTACCTTTTTGCATAAGGCTTAATGCTTCCTCAAAACCGGGGATAACCTGACCTACTCCAAGGGTTACTTCCAAGGGGTTAAAAGTTCCTCCTTCTGTCGGTATTCCTTCTTTTTTCAGTTCACTTTCCCAATTACCATCAAACACTCTGCCATCAAGCAGGCGTCCTATATAATTTATACTAACGGTTTGTCCGGTAGTGAATTTTGCACCGCTGCCACCACGAACGGAAACAAAATAAAGTCCTGTCTCGGTTTTCTTTACATTAAGTTTCTTGTCTTTAATATAGACAGCAATAAGAGAATCCTCTACGGGTTTCATTCTTTCCGCCTCAGCAGCCATTTGGTTTGTAACTTCCATTTCCGTAAGAATACGTGTTACTTTTATTGTATATTCTGCATATTCAGCTGTGATTGAAGGATCTACTCCTCCTTGATATTTACGGATAGAATCCATATTTATTCTGAATGAAGCACTGTCTCCTTCATGTAAAAGTAAAAGACCTTCATTTATATCACCGGGAAAAACTGATTCTTCCTCTATCTGAAATAAATTTTCCGGCACTGTGTTTTTATAAAAGACAGTCGTATCTATCTTTAATATAACATAACCTTCAATAATATCGCCGATCTCCGCTTTACGGGCATCGCTGTTTTTTTGATAGAATTTATAAAGCAGACCACCATCTGTTTTTTTGAAGCCACCGCAAGAAAATGCAGCAATTGCAATTACGGCTATTAAGCCGCTTTGTAAGATTTTTTTCATAATTTTATTTTTGTTTTATTTATGTGAGTTGTTGATTGTGATTTGTGAATTGTGAGTTATTATTTGTTATTCGTTACTAATTTTTAATTCATAAAGTAATGTGGCTCTTGCGGGAATTGTATTGCCATCGCCGGAAAAACCATAAGCAAGGTGCGAGGGGATTATCAAAAGTGTACTGTCACCATAACTTATAAGCTGAAGTGCTTCTCTTAATCCCTGTATCATTTCTGTCTTGCCAACAATAATTTCCTGCCATCCTTCAAAAATTTTATCGCCGTTAATAAGTGTTGTTCTTGCAAACATTTTTACGGTATCGCCGTAATTTATCTTCACACCATCCGAGCCCCAGATGGAAACATAAAGCCCACTTCCCGTCTTTTTTATATTCTTTAATCCGGCGCGGCGAATAAAAGCATCTATCTCAATTTGCTCATCAAGGGCAAGTTTTTTGTGTGCCTGCAACAATTGCTCTTCGCTTACAGCTTCAGGCGGTTTTACAGTCGCCACAGGATTATTGCAAGCTACAGAAAGCAGCATAAGCAAACATATAATATTAACTTTAATCAATACGTTTACTTTTCTATTAATCCATTTTTTTTCGCAAATTCCGGTATAAGTTTTTCAAACTTATCAATCGTTTCTTTAAGCGATACGAAAGAGCTTGCGCCGGCGGCATTCTTGTGTCCTCCGCCATCAAAATTCTCCCTTGCAAAAACATTCACATCCGCATCACCCGTAGAGCGGAACGAACAGCGAATGCGGCTCTCCCTCTCGGTAAAAAACGCTGCAAAAGATATTCCTTCAATACTCAAACAATAGTTCACAATACCTTCCGTATCGCCAGGCTGGTAATGAAGCGCCTTCATTTTAGCCTTGCTTAAATATATGTATGCCGTTTTATATTCCGGCTTAACAATCATATTTTCCAAACAAAATCCGAGAAGTTTCATTCGCCATTGTGAATATGTGTCGAATATATTTTGATGAACTTGAACGGTGTCAAGCCCTTTATCTATCAAATCTGCAATCATAAGAAAAAGTTCCTTATGTCTGCACGAAAAACTGAAAGAGCCGGTATCGGTGCAAAGTCCCGCATAAAGGCAATTTGCAACAGTGCTGTCGATAATATCCGGATCAAGTTCGCTGCATATAACTTTGTAAAGCATTTCGCAGGTTGATGACACTTTTGTATTGGAAAACATCATGTCAAACTGTTCAACAGAAGGATCTATATGGTGGTCTATCAACACTTTTTTTGCCTTTGATGCCTTAATTGCATCCGCTAATTTTTCAGTGCGTTCCAATGTTTGGAAATCGAGGCAAAAAATTAAATCTGCTTCCGAAACAATTTCCTCTGCTTTTTGTTGATTGCTTTCATGTATAACAATTATCTTTTTTTCATCCAACCAAAAAAGATTTTTTGCATAATGATTAGGAAAAACAACAGAAGACTCCTTGCCCATAAGCGACAAATAATTATACAATGCCATTGATGATCCGACCGCATCGCCATCCGGATTAAAATGACAAATTATAACTATATTGTTTGATTTATCTATTAGGGATTTGAACTCTGTATTCATAAGGAAGTTTACCAAATTACCTGCACAACCTTTCAATAACCGTTTGCGTAAGTTTCGCAACGTATGGCTTGTAATCTTCGCTAAATGTTTTATTCACGCGGTTGGCTATAAGAACACAAACTGTTAGAGTGTTGTGTCCAAGACCACGCCCCAAGCCATATAATGCAGAGGTTTCCATTTCCAAGTTGGCAAATCTTTTTTCGCCGCTTCTAAATGAAGTAAGCCTGTCAGGCAAGTCGGGCATTACTAAAGGCAGACGTAACTTGCGTCCCTGCGGTGCAAAGAAACCCGGTGCCGTTGCAGTCATATCCTTAATCATATCGAAACCGATTTTATCCATCAATTCCTGCGAACATTTTACTATATACGGACGTGCAAACTCCAGTGGTAACTGCAAGTGATTTAGAATTTCTTCCAAAAGTTCTTTTTCATACAATTCGGGATTTATTTCGTAGTAGTTCAAGAGCCCGTCAAGCCCAAATCCATGCGTGGCAGCACAGAAACTGTTTACTTCATAATCTCCCTGCAAACTGCCGCTTGTGCCAAGACGCACCAAGTTTAATGAGTGGTGTGTTTCTTTGCGGGTACGGGTTTTCAGATCAATATTTACAAGCGCATCAAGTTCATTTATAACTATGTCGATATTATCAGTACCCATTCCGGTTGAAAGCACAGTTATCCGCTTTCCGTTGAATTCACCCGTATGGGTTACAATTTCGCGGTTTTGTACTTTTATATCAACCTTATCAAAAAAAGATGATACTATGGGGACTCTGCCCGGATCGCCAACAAGAATTATATCATCTGCAATCTGTTCGGGGTGTAAATGCAAGTGATAGATACTGCCGTCATCACCCATCGGCATCTCTGATACAGGAATAAAATTTTCGTTCATAACGTAACTCTTAAGGGGTTAATCTACGAAGTTACGAAAAATTACGGCATTACGCCAATTACGCCAAAAGAGAAACTGCTACTTTAATTTTTTCTACTGCTTTAATAAGACTTTCCGTGTCAGTGGCGTAAGAGAGGCGAATGTTTTTAGGATTGCCGAAAGAGTCGCCGCCAACAGTGGCAACATGCGCTTCTTCCAAAAGGAAAGTTGCCATATCATCTCCGGTTTTTATTGTTTTGCCGTTATATGACTTGCCGAAAAGTGCCGACACATCGGGAAACACATAAAACGCACCCGAAGGGGTTATGGTTTTAAAACCGTTCACTTCTTGAAGCATTTTTACAAGTAAATCTCTGCGGGTTTTAAATGTGGTAACCATTTCATGCAATTCAGGTGCTTCTGCGGGGTTTTTAAGCATTGCGGCAACTGAGGCTTTTTGCGCTATTGACGATGCAGCGGAAGTCATTTGCCCCTGCACTTTGTTAAATGCAGCAGCAATTTCTACGGGAGCAGCAACATATCCGATACGCCAACCCGTCATTGCAAAACCCTTTGACACACCGTTTATAATAATCATTCTGTCTTTAAGGAAATCGAATTGTCCGAAACTTTCAAACTTTGTATCAAAAACAATCAATTCGTAAATTTCATCCGAAACAATATATACGTTGGGATATTTTTTCAGAACATCTGCGAGTGCTTTCAATTCTTCTTTTGTATATACCATACCGGAAGGATTGCTCGGAGAATTGAAAAGCATCAACTTGGTTTTTGGAGTGATTGCCTTTTCAAGTTGCTCGGGGGTTATTTTGAAATCGCTTGCCTGTGTTGTTTCTACGAAAACCGGCGTTCCATCAACAAATTTCACCATTTCGGGATAGGAAACCCAATATGGTGTCGGGATAATCACTTCATCACCCGGATCTACCATTGCTAAAAAAACATTCATTAACGAATGTTTTGCACCGTTGGAGATTATTATCTGATTGGCTGTATATTCGAGATTGTTATCCCTTTTAAGTTTTGTGCAAACGGCTTGTTGCAGATCTGCATAGCCGGATACAGGAGGGTAATATGAAAAGTTGTTTTCTATTGCCTTTATGCCTGCCTGTTTAATAAAGTCGGGCGTTGTAAAGTCCGGCTCGCCAATACTTAAATCAATTATTTCAATGCCCTGCGCTTTGAGGTCGCGGCTTTTTTTAGACATTGCAAGCGTGGCGGATGCCACCATTGACGTTACTCGTTTTGAGATTGCTGACATTATGGCTATAGTTTTAGTTTATATGCTGTTGGGGGCTGGTTTGGGCTGTGCCCGTTCAACCGCTCTTGTCAGGGCGGAATGTTGTGTCCAATAATATTTTGCGCTGTTATTCTACCGGTTGTTGCTGTTCCGGCTGCTGCGTTGGCTGTTGTTGATCGGGAGCAGGAGTATTGCCCGGAAGTGCGGGTAACTGCAAAGCATTTTCGTCAACAGTCAGTTCGGTTGAAGGTCCTTCTTCCGATGAAACATTACGTGGTATTGAATATGCTGAAATCAAACTCAATACAAGCAAAGAGCCGGCGAGAATCCATGTTCCTTTTTCAAGAAAATCTGTTGTTTTGCGTACACCGAGAAATTGGTTGCCTTGTCCGCCAAAAGTGGAGGAAAGCCCGCCGCCTTTGGGATTTTGAATTAAAACAATAAGTGCAAGAAGTAAGCACACAATTAAAATAAGTACCGAAATAAATATATAAAATCCCATAATGTTGATGTTTTATGTTAGTTTTTGGGGGCACAAAGATACGATTAAGCCGAGACAAAAGCAAGTTTATGCTTTTGCAAGGCGTAATCTTTTCATCACAAGTGTAGTGAGTAAAGATACTTATTTTTTGGTTATCTTTGCATAATTTGGTTTTTATTATGACAACAGAGGAAAGTTTCAAAAAAGTGCTTGCCGAATGTCGTGCAATGTTTGAAATGAAAATGCACGATTACGGCACATCTTGGCGTGTTCTGCGTCCAAGTTCTATTACCGACCAAATTTTTATTAAGGCAAGCCGCATTCGCAATATTCAGGAAAAGCAAGTGCAAAAAGTTGATGAAGGTGTCCGCAGTGAGTTTGTGGCTATTGTCAACTATTCGATAATGGCTATTATTCAACTTGAACTTCCGCAAAATGAGGAATGGGATTTGTCGAGCGAAAAGGCACTTGCGCTCTACGACAATTATGCTGAAAAGGCGTTTCAACTTATGAACAACAAAAACCACGACTATGGTGAGGCGTGGCGTCAGATGCGCATTTCATCCATAACCGATATTATTCTTCAGAAAATAATGCGTGTTAAGCAAATTGAAAATAACGAGGAAAAATTGCTTGCTTCCGAGGGCTTGGCTGCCAATTATTATGATATGCTTAACTACGCTGTTTTTGTGCTAATCAGAATTTAATAATATTTATATGAAAAGACTTGCTACCATTGCCCGTATTGTTGTAGGGCTTGTATTTATTTTCTCAGGATTTGTAAAAGGAGTTGACGCAACAGGCGTTCAGTATATCATGCACGATTATCTGCAAGCCTATAACTGGACTGCACTTGAAGGATTGGCTTTTATAGGCTCTTTCCTGTTGCCCATGCTTGAATTTACAATCGGCATACTACTTGTTTTAAATATTCTGCCGCGTTTATCCCTTATCGGGGTATCGCTAATGATGCTCTATTTTACAGGAACAACGCTTTATGACGCAATATATAATCCGGTAAATGATTGTGGTTGTTTCGGCAGTGCTGTCAAACTTACAAACTGGGAAACTTTTTACAAAAATGTAGTGCTTGATATACTGCTTGTCTTTGCTTGGCTTAACTATAAAAATGCCAAAAGTTGGCTCTCTTGCAAAAAGGGATTTATTGCAGGATTGGCTATAGCCATTGTTTTTACCCTATTTGAAATTTACAACTATCGATATTTGCCTGTTGTGAATTTCCTTGATTGGAAAGTTGAACGTAGGATGTTGGAAGAAAATCCGCAACCGATAAAATATTTTTTCACTTACAAAAATAAAACAACTAGCGAAGTTCGCGAATTTGCATCCACTGAATTGCCTTCTGCAACCGAATGGGATTTTGTTTCGCGCAGAGATGAAGATCCTAATAAAAATTACGCAAACATAAATATACTTGATGAAAGCGGTAATGACGTTACGCAAAGTCTATTGAATGATAAAGCGTTTAATTTTATTATTCCCGCTTGGGATCTGGCTGTTGCGCAAGAGGGCGTTTATTTGGACAGCATAATTGCACTTGCTACACGTATGGAAGAGCAGGGTTACTATTATGTTATACTTACGTCTGCAACGCCCGAAGAAGTTGAAGCATACAAGACCAAGGTTGATAATCCTTACTTGCCGTTTTACTATGCAGACGACACGGGAATTAAGGCTATTATTCGTTCAAATCCCGGACTTGTGCTTATGAAAGACGCCACTGTTTACGGACTTTGGGGCAAGAGATGTTTGCCAAGCGATGAAGAACTTTTGAAGATAATGCAGTAATGCAGCAAAATTATACTGCAACTGAGGGAGTGTCGTACTCGCTCAGTCCGTTAAGTTTTTGGAGTGCTAAAAATTCGGATGTTTGAGCGAAACGAAGTGAAGCGAGTTCCGATTTTATTTGCAATGAAATCGCTACCGCTCGGCAAAGTCAAAATAAGTTTTGCCTCTGCCCTCGCTTAACCGCGATTTTTAACGCAAAAAACTTTACGGAATAGCGAGAGAAAAGACTCCAACCGAAGTGCAGTATATTTTGCGAAACAAACAGCATTTCCATAAATAATAACATAAAAACTATGAGAAAAAAAATCGTTGCAGGAAATTGGAAAATGAACAAGAACTTTCAGCAAGCAGAAGAATTGCTGAACGAACTCGCAGAACTTGTGGACACAAAAGCAGCACCGGATGTTAACGTTGTCGTTTGCCCACCCTCTGTTTTTGTTGAAATGGCACTCGACCTGTGCAGAGATGAACAGGAACGCAATATATACGCCGTTGGTGCGCAAGACGTAAGCACACACACAGCAGGCGCATACACAGGCGAAGTATCGGCAGAAATGCTTAAATCAATGGAAGCTGAGTACTGCATTGTAGGACATTCCGAACGCCGCAAATATCATAATGAAACAAATGCCGAAGTTGGACAAAAGGTAGAAAATCTTTTACAAAACGGACTAATTCCAATTGTTTGCGTTGGCGAATCACTCGAAGAACGTGAAAACGGAACTTTGTTTGACGTTATAAAAGCACAACTAACAGAAGGTCTTTTTAACTTACAGGCAATGGATTTTTCACACATCGTTATTGCATACGAACCTGTATGGGCTATCGGCACAGGCAAAACCGCAACCAACGAACAGGCAGAAGAAATGCACAAATATATCCGCTCACTTGTAGAAGAAAAATACGGAAAGGAAATTGCACGCAACCTCTCTATTTTATACGGCGGAAGTTGCACTCCTCAAACCGCACCCGGATTATTTGCTCAACCGGATATTGACGGCGGACTTATCGGCGGCGCCTCCCTCAAAGCAGAGGACTTCGTAAAGATTGTGAATTCTTTCGGCAAATAGTTTGTTTTCAAAAAGTATCTTTGACATAAGAAACAACTTTCCTGCATTCTGTCCTCCTCCTGTCATTGTTGTGATTTGCTTTCAAAAAAAGTATCTTTGACATAAGAAACAACCCCTCGCTTCGGGTATTTTGTTCCGTAATGGTTGTGATTTGCTTTCAAAAAAAGTATCTTTGACATAAGAAACAACACAGGCGAGGCGAAAGGCACTCATCAAGAGGTTGTGATTTGCTTTCAAAAAAAGTATCTTTGACATAAGAAACAACAATTTTATCGCATTTTCCACAGTCTTATATGTTGTGATTTGCTTTCAAAAAAAGTATCTTTGACATAAGAAACAACCGGTGTCGATGCAGGGGCTGTTATTGCTGAGTTGTGATTTGCTTTCAAAAAAAGTATCTTTGACATAAGAAACAACACTCCTTAACTTGTTCATCCGTGAGGTCGTGTTGTGATTTGCTTTCAAAAAAAGTATCTTTGACATAAGAAACAACGCCTTTATACAATGGACTTTTTTACTTGCTGTTGTGATTTGCTTTCAAAAAAAGTATCTTTGACATAAGAAACAACGGTTGGACTAACATTTACGAGATGATAGGTGTTGTGATTTGCTTTCAAAAAAAGTATCTTTGACATAAGAAACAACCCTGTTTTACGCGCAAATTCCGCCTTACTTGTTGTGATTTGCTTTCAAAAAAAGTATCTTTGACATAAGAAACAACTGCCGTCAACAAGGGCGTTGAATGCTGCTAGTTGTGATTTGCTTTCAAAAAAAGTATCTTTGACATAAGAAACAACTTTTTGGCGCAGAACTCTATATTATAACTTGTTGTGATTTGCTTTCAAAAAAAGTATCTTTGACATAAGAAACAACTCGGGGAGTGTGGGAATGCTGTCCTTTGTTGTTGTGATTTGCTTTCAAAAAAAGTATCTTTGACATAAGAAACAACAGCGACCAAAGGCATTTTGCCATACACCTGTTGTGATTTGCTTTCAAAAAAAGTATCTTTGACATAAGAAACAACCCTTGTCGGCAAGTTCTTTTGCTGCTGCTGGTTGTGATTTGCTTTCAAAAAAAGTATCTTTGACATAAGAAACAACGTAACCATGTTAATGGGTATTGCGGATATGGTTGTGATTTGCTTTCAAAAAAAGTATCTTTGACATAAGAAACAACTCGGTGCAGCAGCAACACCTGATAGCGTTGGTTGTGATTTGCTTTCAAAAAAAGTATCTTTGACATAAGAAACAACAAAGTCCGTAATACAATTCATCTTCCTCTAGTTGTGATTTGCTTTCAAAAAAAGTATCTTTGACATAAGAAACAACAATTAGTACTGTCTAAGTTTATCCAACCCGGTTGTGATTTGCTTTCAAAAAAAGTATCTTTGACATAAGAAACAACTCTTTTTTCTTCCCAACTCTCCGTTGAACTGTTGTGATTTGCTTTCAAAAAAAGTATCTTTGACATAAGAAACAACATTATTCATGTAGTATTATTTATAATTGTAGTTGTGATTTGCTTTCAAAAAAAGTATCTTTGACATAAGAAACAACACCAATCCCACCGAGTTATCTTGCCATAACGTTGTGATTTGCTTTCAAAAAAAGTATCTTTGACATAAGAAACAACGCAGCGTTGGTGATGCCGAGTTATTGACCGGTTGTGATTTGCTTTCAAAAAAAGTATCTTTGACATAAGAAACAACGACTTCAAGGATAGTTACTATAATTGGCTAGTTGTGATTTGCTTTCAAAAAAAGTATCTTTGACATAAGAAACAACGTTAAAGCCCGCGCCTTTCCACTGTTTATAGTTGTGATTTGCTTTCAAAAAAAGTATCTTTGACATAAGAAACAACATAATCTGTGTTTCTTAAAGAGTATCAAAGATTTAACACGACAAACAGGATTGAAAAATCCGTTGTTTCTTAAACAAAATCCCGCTAAAACAGTGGGATTTTTTATTTAATAAAATTTCAAAAACTAAAACAATTCCAACCAGATAATATCCTCAGAAGCGGTCTTTTCTTGCAACTTCTTACCGTGAAAAATTTCCATACAACCGAATTGTTTATCAGTGATACATAGAATACCTACATTGCCAAGTTCCGGAAGCATATTCTTAACCCGTTTAACATGAACATCTGCATTTTCGGAACTTGCGCAGTGGCGTAGATAAATTGAGAATTGAAACATACTGAATCCGTCTTTCAATAGATTTTTACGGAAATCGGCATAAACTTTCCGTTCTTTTTTTGTTTCAGTCGGCAAATCAAAAAACACCATAATCCACATAATACGATATTCGCTTAAACGGCTCATAGTTCGGGGTAAGCAATCTTTCTAATATCTCCGAGAAAACATTTTGCAAGTGAAGCAGTGGTGTGTGATACGGCAATCATTAACGGGTTGCGTTTGCCGTCAATAACTACATCAAGTACCGGAATTTGCAGCATTTTTACTTTTAA
>JAISVE010000129.1 GCA_031271725.1 Bacteroidales bacterium | reverse complement strand
AAATTCTAATAGTTCAACCCAAACGCCCATAAAGGTATTACATTTTGATAGCCGTACTCAATGTCGTCTTTTACAATGTAAGCGTTCTTCAAGTTTTGAATCTGTTCCCGGGTTTTATTCTTTCCGCCAACTTCAAAAGTGATATTGTTGATATTGAAATCGCCTTTTGCCGAATGATATACTTTATTTTTCACTTGCATTTGGTTAAAGAAAAAAGTTTCACGGATATTTCCCGATTCGGGACTTTCTTCTGCCAAAGCAAAAATCAGATTTGTATTGTCAATGTAAACTTTATCAACTTTTCCAAATTGCCCGATTCCTTTTCCCATATCGCGCAGTTGCATAATCAATCCTGCCTGTTCCATAAAATGGCAATAATCATCAATGCTGTTGCGGCTTGCTTCAAGCATTCCTGCTATTTTGGTGAAATTAGGTTTGAACGGCACGTTTTGCGATATGATTTTAAGCAGTTTGCCGAGTTTTTTACCTGTTGCAACATTCATATTCGCATATATGGGAATGTCGGTTTCCAATGTCTGAATAATTACTTGATTTAAGCGGTGCGAAAACATTGTGTCGTCCGCTCCAAACGGATAATAACCACGCCGCAAATAATCTTTGAACAAGGGGAGGGGATGTTGAACAGGAAAATTGTCTGTTTTATGCTTCAAAATATCCTGTAAACTGTATTTTTGAACTTCAATATTGTGAAATAAAAACAGATACTCGCGAAACGAAAGTCCCTGCATTTTGAATATCAATGCCCTGCGGCTTAAATCGGCACTGCCTCTGAGAATATCCAAAATAGAGGAGCCTGTAAAAACCACTTTCATCTTTGGAAAATAGTCATAAATAGATTTTAATGCCTGCGACCAGCCCACATATTTATGAATTTCGTCAATGAATAGATATTTTCCTCTGTTTTTGGAAAACTCATCGGCAAGTTCAACCAATGTGTGATTGGCAAAATAAATGTCGTCTGCCTGTACATAAAGCGTTTTGTTTATGTCAAGATTTTCTTTTATGTATTGTAAAATCATCGTGGTTTTTCCCACTCCACGCGGTCCGACAATGCCAATCATTCTGTCGCTCCACGCTATTTCAGAATACATGTACCGTTTAAAATCAACTGAAGTTAATGATAACAGTTCCTTAAAATTTTTAATCAATGCTTCCATATCGAATAATGGTTTTTGCAAAGATACAAAAAACGCACTATTAAAAGTGCGATTTTTGAGTAAATTTGCACTTTATTTTGTGCAAATTTTATATTTGGTTGATTACTATCGTCTTACAGATGAGTTTTTTTGTTTAACAATTTTCTATCTCCATCATTTCTTTATGATTTTTTTAGTTACAATGCCTTTTCCGGTTTCAAGTTTTACAAAGTAAACTCCCTTCGGCAGCAGCGAAACATTGATTTTATTTTTCACATTGTTGAAGCGATAAACTGTTTTGCCCGACAAATCCAAGATTTCAACTTTCGTAATTGTTAAATCTGCGCTTTCTATTAGCAATTCGTCTTTTACAGGATTGGGATAAATTTTTATGCTTGCACTTTCTGTTTCCGAAATTCCTGTTTGCTGTTCCCATTTTGCCCAAAGCGTGGTGTCTTGCGTTACAGCATAGGTTTCAAAATCCCATTTATTAAGGAAAGTATTGTTATCCGTAAACCAGCCGCCGAAAGTATAGTTTGTTCTTTCAGGATTTTCGGGCTGAGTAACAAGTTTGCCGTATTCTATTGTTTGCGGTTCAATGTTTATTTCCTCGCCGGCAAAAGTTATTGTGTGAATGTTGATATTCCATTTTGCCCAAAGCGTGGTATCTTGCGTTACAGCGTCGGTTTCAAAATCCCATTCATTAAGAAAACTATTGTTATCCGTAAACCAGCCGCCGAAAGTATAGTTTGTTCTTTCAGGGTTTTCGGGCTGAGTAACAAGTTTGCCGTATTCTATTGTTTGCGGCTCAATGTTTATTTCCTCGCCGGCAAAAGTCAGGTTACAATACTGCCATTCACAGGCACCCAAGTCAACCTTTGTGATAATGCGCGGATTGCCGTTCAAATCAGTTGCAACAGCCGATAAATCGGGCGTTTGCCCTGCTGTATAAAACTGATTGCTTCCCGCGTTGATACACGGACTGCCTTCCTGCAAATTATAATTGTCATCAAAAAGAGGGTCGCTGTTCAAAATAACTCCCCCTGTCAATGCCTCGCCGTCTGCTAATGTTTCACCCTCTATCAAACTGTAACTGTAAACCGGGACAGAATACTCCGTATTGGAAACATTGTCGGAAGTATTGCCCCAAATAATACTGTTGCGGATTTCGGGTGCGGAAACAGAAGTACTGTCATACGATGAGTTGTAAATCCCGCCGCCGGCACCCGCAGTGTTATTGCTGATGCTTACATTGGTCAGGAAAGGAGAAGCATTATGAATGTACATTCCGCCGCCTTCATTGCTTGCCGTATTATTGATAATAACGGCATTCGTCATAATTAAATCTCTAAAAGCACCCTCTGCCAAAGTAGTATTATTACCACCTATATATATTCCTCCACCTTGCCCGCTCGATTTGTTTCCACTGACAACAACATTGCTCATAACAGGATTTGAAAAACTGTTATGTATTCCGCCGCCGTTGACGGTTGCCGTATTTCCGGTAATACATACATTATTAAAAACGGGATTGCTGTAGCTGTTATACATTCCTCCACCGTTCTGCGAAGTATTTCCACTAATAATGACATTGCTCAAGGCAGGTGAGGAAAAAGCGTTAAACATTCCGCCGCCGATAGTACTTCTGTTGCCGCTAATAATTACATTATTCAGAACAGGGTACGATGTAATATTATATATTCCGCCGCCGCCTGTTGCACACGAGTTGCCTGTAATTTTCAAATTGCTCAAAATGGGTCTAACAAGATACTCGCAAAATATACCCCCGCCACGCTCTCTTTCAAATTGAAAAGAGCCATCTATTACAACATTATCTTGCAGTGCGCTTCCGCCGTTGGCATTACCGCCTCGAATGGTAAAGCCGTCCACACGGACATTTCTTGCCGTATTATTATCAAGAATAAGCAATACATGGTAGGCGTTTTCGTTTATACCGGAAAAATTCGTGCCGTCATTGCCGTTAAAATCGCCGCTCAATATTGAAGTATAATCACCCGAAGCAGGCAGTTGGCGTTCTTCAAGGGAATTTTCCGTACCTGTAAAACTGCCGAAAATGTGTATGCTTTTTCTTATAACAAAAGCATTTGTGCGGTCGTTGGGCGAAAAATTGTTGGAACGATATTCGTCAGCCCTGCGCAGCGGCTTGTAAGTGCCGGCTGCTACAAAAACCGTGTCGCCGTTGTCAGTATATTCTATTGCGTTGATAACTGCTTGCAGGTCGTTGCAAGCAGTTTGCCACGAAGTGGCGTTGGCAGCGTTTTCTGCCGTAGTTGTTCCGTTTGGCGACACATAAAGGATTGCCGCCTGTACATTCATTGCCGGCAGGCAGGTACAGATTAGAAGTAAAAGTTTCCTGTTCATTGTAATTTGTGTTATTTGCTAATGTGAAGTTGTGGCTTAATGGTCAAAAGTCAAACGAAGTTGTCAAAAGTCAAAGATAGGAAAATAATACTAATTTATTGATAATAAGAAAATAAGCATAATTTTTCTTGTTTTTACAGGCAAAAACAAGAAGTTGTCAAAAGTTAAACCTGCCTTTGTTATGCTGCCCTGATTTGCTGCGGATTGGAGAGAATAATTTATAAATTTTAAGAAATAGCCTCTTTTGACTATCTGCTCATTGTAACTTTTTTTTCTTAAAAAATCGGTTTTCGTTGTTTTTTCGCAAATGAGCTCGTTATTTATATAGAAGGGATCTTTTATCCACCCTTTGTAAAAATAAAATTTTAGATTATGACAGAAATTATCAAATTCGAGGAAGTGCAAAACAAAATTATTTCACTTCGAGATCGGCAAGTTATCATTGATAGCGATGTTGCAAAATTGTATGGTGTAGAAACGCGTGACATTAACAAATCAGTCCAAAATAATCCTAAGAAATTCCCTGAAGGTTATATTATAACAGTCCAAAGTACTGAAAGACAACAACTGGTGGAAAATTTCCACCGGTTCAAAAATCTAAAACATTCTACAAGCACAAAAGCATTTACAGAAAAAGGCTTGTATATGCTTGCAACAATCCTTAAAAGCGAGCGGGCAACACAAACTACAATAGCAATTGTGGAAGCATTTGCCAAACTACGAGAGGTTGCGAGAAATTTGGAAATGCTTAACTCCATAACTCCTGAAACAATTGAAGTCATTGAGCCGGAAGTTATAAGTCACACAGGCGGTTTAATAAACGAACTTCTATTTTCCGGAAGTCCGACCTCGGCAGAAACTTCGGTAGAACTTAATTTGGGATTTGCCAAAGTAAAACGCAGCATAAAAAGCGAAAACTCTGAGTTGCTAAACAAAATTGCAAGTTTAGAAAAAATGATAGCTGAAATAAATAAACGCCTAAGTAAGTAGAAAACACAAAAACAGTGTTATAAAATCCCCCTCCAATATCCCCCCTCTAAAGTAGGTTTTTGCATACTGCAACAACAGAAACCTACTTTGGTATGTATGTTATTGATTTGTTCCGATATAACTTGCGTAAAATTTTTCAGGACAGCAGGATAGCAAAACAGCAGAACGCAAGATTGCAAAACAGCAAGATTAAATTCAAACAAAACAATAATATGAAAATAACAAGTTTTTTGAGGACTTTGGCGGTGATAACCGCTTTCCTCGCAGCAACGTTAATATCAACAAGCCTCAACAAAGCGCAGGCTGTTTCCTGGAACGGCAATATAACCCTTAACAACGGAAATATAATTGCGCAGGACATTACACTAACCGGCGATGTTGTAGTAACTGTGCCCGCAGGTGCAACTGCCACCATTAGAGGTGTTATTAGCGGCAACTACAAATTTTTCAAGATGGGCGAAGGCAAACTTATTTTTTCAGTTGTAAACGGATACAATTGGTATAAAGACTTGATTATTGCTCAAGGCGTAGTTGAATGTTATGCAATGTTATTGCCGGGTCGTATGGACAACAGCCCTTCTACGCAGCAGGCAAAAAGGACAATAACCCTCTCTCCCCGAACAAAGTTAATTTTGCTGGGAGATAAACCCGACACCAGGACTGCCAATATTCTTGACGACAGGGAAATTATCATAGAAGACGGTTTTACACCTTACGGCACAATAGAAATTCACGACAGGGTAGCATTACATGGAAGTAAAATTACCGGTCCGGGCACAATAACTGTTAAAAGCGGAGGCAATTTCTTCCTTAAAAATTCGACGGCAACTTGGGATGATTTAGGAATTAGCGGAAATATAGTGCTGGAAAGCAGTAGCTCAAAACTTACATTTGAGAACAGTAAAATACTCACGTATCCGGGTGTGATTTCCGGTGCGGGAGCTGTAACTCATTCAGGAACAAATCAGGTGATTTTAAGCGGTAAAAATACCTATACCGGAAAAACCCTTATAGATAAAAGCTTGCTTATTATAAACCAGAACGGCAGTATCTGGAATACAAGCGAAATAGAATTAAGCACTGCTACGTCCGCAGTTTCATTCAACAATGCAAGCGAACTTAATTTTACAAAACCCATAACAGGGCAGGGCAGTATTCAGAAGTGGAACAGCGGTAAATTAAAACTGACTAATGCCCGGCATACAGGCATAACCTGTGCTGTTGAAGGAGTATTGTGTATTTCAGGCAATCAGTTTCCTTCAAGTGGTGTTGAGTTAAAAAGCCGGCTTGAACTTGAAATTCCGAACGGTACAACAATGCAGTATGACGGCACAATATATGAAAGAGGCTCAATAAGCAAATTGGGTGGGGGAAAATTGATTTTGACAGGCAATAATACTTACACAGGTGAAACAAACGTAAATACCGGCGTCTTGCAAGTTAGTTCTGTGGGAAATCTCGGCAGTACAGGTGTCGTAAAATTAAATGATGCCTCAGCGGTATTACGCTTTGATTTTAGTACAACAAATACTTTCTCCAAAGTTATAAGCGGAACAGGGAAAGTGGAAAAAGCAGGCACGGGCGACTTGCGTCTTACTGCCGACAATACCTATACCGGAACAACCACCATTGAAAAAGGCAGATTGTATCTCGGCTATAATACCTTGGCAGGCAGCGTGGCAGGCAATATTATAATAAGCGGCGGCACGCTTTACTTCCAGCACAGTTCGGCAAGCAAAACCTATTCGGGTGTGATTTCCGGAGCAACAGGCTATGTTTATCATTCCGGAACAGGAAAAACAATCTTGAACGGTACAAATACTTACGGAGGAGCGACAACCATTAGCGTCGGTACGCTTGCTTTAGGTGCAAGCGGCTCAATTTCGTCTTCTTCATCTGTTTATCTGAACGGCAGCACTGCCAAATTCGATATTTCAGCAGGCAATAAAACCATTAAAGGTTTGCAAGGCAGCAATGCCAATGCTGAAATTATTCTCGGAACAAGAACGTTAACAATCGGAACTTCGGGCGGAACAGATGGCGGCGGAAGATATGTCGGAAAGATTTCAGGAACTGCGGGGGCATCTAACTTTGCTATAATCAAGCGTGGCTCGGGAACATTAACCTTGGAAGGCACAAGCACTTACAGCGGATATACATGTATTCGCGAAGGGACTGTAATTTTCAACAGTTTGAATAACTTCGGCACTTCAAATATCAGTTTCACAAGCGGCACTAACCCCGTGCTGCAATGGGCTTCGGGCAATACGGCTGATATTTCGGGCAGGCTTATCAATCTGAGTGCTTCAAGCATAACCTTTGATATAGGCAGCAACAATGTAACCTTTGCCACAGCTCTGCCTGCGAGCACAAACACGGTTATTAAGGCAGGCGCGGGCACACTTACATATACGGCAGCAAATGCCAACACCGGCGTTACCAGGGTTACGGCAGGAACTTTGGCTATCAGCGGCTCGGGCGCAATAGCAGGCAGCAGCATTGAGCTGAGTTCCGGCGCAAGCCTGTCGGTTAGGCGGAATTATACTTACAGCGGCGTAATTTCAGGGGCAGGCAGCCTGAATGTCGGCATGAACGGCGACCTTTCCCTTACAGGTGCAAACACCTACACCGGCACAACTTCCGTAAATACGAGCAGGACATTAACCATAGGCAAAAGCGGAACAACAGGCAGCATTGCAAGTAGCAGCATATCTGTGGCTTCGGGAGGCAAGGTGATATTTACGCGGAGCAACGACTATACTTATGCCGGCATTATTTCAGGGGCAGGCGGGCTTGAACAAAGCGGCACAGGCAGGCTTATGCTAAACAATGCTAACACTTATACAGGCGCAACAAGCATTTCCTCAACAGGCACTCTCGAATTGCTTACAGGCGGAACTATTGCATCATCATCAGAGGTAAATATAACTTCCACAGGAAAATTCATAGTCAGCGGCGGCGGCACTAAAACTATTAAGAGTTTGACAACCGCTGCGGGGAGCGAAGTTAGGTTAAATGAAACTTTGCTTGCAGTCAATACAACACTTACCGACAATGTAGTTAATGGCATTATAAGCGGCAGTGCTGCCTTTACCAAAATGGGCAGCGGCACCCTTACGCTTAACGGCGCAAATACCCATACCGGCACAATTGCAATTACAGGTGGTACGCTCGCGCTGGGTGCAAGCGGAAGCCTGGAAAATTCAATGCAGGTTAATGTAAGAGGCATGTCGTCTTTTGACGTTTCGGCAGGCAATAAAACCATAAAAGCCTTGAACGGCACGGATGCTACCTGTAAAGTGTTGCTCGGCGCAAGGACCCTCACAATAGGTACAAGTGCGGCAACGGCAGACGGCAGCGGAGATTTCAAGGGGGTGATTTCAGGCAGCGGCGGCATTGCCAAAACAGGCTTGCAGAGCCTTATACTTAGCGGGAACAACACTGCTACGGGCACATTTTCACATTCTGCGGGCAATGTCGATTTGTCGGGCAAATGGGCAGGCGACTACTTCAAAGCCGCAGGCACAAGTTTGGACGTAAACGGCAGTGTGATAATAGGCGGCAGCCTTACTCTGCAAGGCGGCACTATTGCTATGGATCTTATGCAGGAAGTCCCTTCAAAAATCAATGTTACGGGCGCAGTTGCCGCAAGCGGCACAAATACCTTTGAAGTAACTTCGGGCGAAGTTGCCAACCAAGTGCTGATGGAAGCCGCTTCGGGCATAACTTCCACAACACCGTACGCACTTAATATGCCCGGGCTTACGGCAAATCTCGCTGTAAACAGTCCCACACAATTACTGCTCACTGCAACGGTAACTGACGAAACTGCGCCTGTGCCCGGCAACAGCGGCATAATAACTTCTGTGGCAGCTATTGAGGCAATTGCCATTACCTGGACTGCCGCAAGCGATAATGAAACACCTGCGTCTAATTTGCGCTACTTTGTTTATCGCTCATCAAACAACAATATCAGAACAGTTGCCGAATGTGAGGCAAACGGAACTTTGCTTAACCACGGCGGCACCTTGAATATTACCGGCTATAATATAACAGAATTAACACCGGCTACACGTTATTTTTTCAATGTAATGGTTATTGACCAGGCGGGTAATAAAGCCGTTTACAGCAATAACAATACTAATACAAAGAGAGCGGTACTGAAAGGGACGGCTCTTCTTTCGGGTAATTTTGTTTTCGGGGATACATTGCGCTTAGACCTGTCGGGCTTGACTTCCGAGCCTGAGATAGCAGATTTGGGTACGCTTACCTGTTTGTGGCTTCGCGATGGTGCGGGCTTCGGCTTTGCTCCCGCCACTCCTGCTACTCCATACGTGCTCACGCAGGCAGACATCGGACATACTTTTTCCGTACTGATACTATCTTCAAACTGCGACAGTGCTGTTTTGGCTTCGCGTACCGATACCGTTATAAAGGCTGCTGCGGTTGCGCCCGCTGCACCTGTGCTGCAGTCGAAATCACATAATAGCATTACGCTTTTGGATAACACCGGCTATGAATACCGTATGGCTGTTGCGGCTGATATTGATTCGGCAGGTGTTGATGTTGATGACCCCGAACTGCTTGAACTGATTATTGAGGAACTTTGGGGCGAATGGCAGGAAACCTGCGTATTCGTTGGCTTGGAGCCTGAAATGGAATATTTATTCCAACACCGCACAATTGAAACAGCAACGCATTTTGTTTCTCCGGCAAGTTTGAGTCTGCGTATTGCAACCGATACTGCGCCCATAGTGATACTCGACAAAGTTTTGCAAAGCATTATTCCGCCTTCCCCCATTACAGGCTTGGCTAACGGAACGGCTAAAACAGCCGGTGCATTGGGACTTCCTTCAACCGTCACCCTTACAACCGACCTGGGCAATGTTTCCGCTTCGGTAAACTGGAATGTGGCAGGCTGCACCTATAACCCCGCGCTCACAACAGCGCAAAGCTTTAACGTAAGCGGAACGGTAGTTTTACCGCAGGGCGTGGTTAATCCGGCTGACGTGTCATTAACCGTAACGGTCAGCGTTTCGGTGGAAGCTGCCCCGCTTAATCCTCGGATACTTAATGTCGAAGTGTCGCCGGCGGCTGTAACTGTGCAGAAAGGGCCGGAATTCCTGTTTACGGCGATAGTTTCCGCTGTTGATGGTGCAGACGAAGCGGTAAGTTGGAGCGTTAGCGGGGGCGGTGCGGAAACTTCTATCAGTTCGGCAGGGCTGCTTATCGTGGCTGCCGGTGAAATCGCGAACTCGCTTAAGGTTAAAGCGGTTTCGGTCTTCAATGCTTCCGTATTCGACACGGCAACGGTAACTCTTACAGACGCGCCTGTTCCCGACAAGGTGCTGCAAAGCATTATTGTTGAACCGGACGTAATTACGGGCTTGCCGAATGGAGTTGCCAAGAGTGCCGTTGCTTTTGGTCTTCCCTCAAGCGTAAGGCTTGTAACGGACGGCGGCGATGTATCGGCTTCAGTAAACTGGGATGTGGCTGCCTGCGAATACGACCCTGCGCTGCCCGCAGAGCAAACATTCGATGTTAGCGGAATGGTAATTCTACCGCAGGGAGTTGTTAATTCGCTTGACATATCGTTAGAGGTAAGTATTAGAGTTTCGGTGAATGCGGGCGAAAACGTAGGGCTTTCCGAAGACGTTTTGTCGGGTTTGACGGTCTATCCGAATCCTTGCGCTTCAATGGTTTTCATAAAGAATGCCGAAGGAGCGGAGTTGAAAATAATGGATTTGTGCGGACAGTCAGTCAGAAGCATCAAGGCACTTTCCTCCTTGCAGGAAATATCCGTATCTGATTTACGCCAGGGTGTTTATCTCTTCCGTTTGATTAAAGATGGGGCAGTGAGTGTTGTTAAAGTAATGAAGATGAATTAGTAATAAATATAAATCAATGAAATTTCTAAAAATTCAAAGCAGGAGTTTCATAAAAAAATAAAACTATGAAAAAATTAACAGCAATTATCATGTCGATTTTAATCGGCTTAACGTCCGTATCCTGCCTTAGCGGTTTGATAGGTGATGACGAGTACACCAAAGGTGCGCAAAAGAAAATGAAAGCACTCGGTAAATGTGTCGAGGGTCAAAAAATCGTTGCAAAAATAATCCCTGAAGCGGATATGTACTGTGTCTATTATATCGCCTCATTTGAGAACAACAAAATGTCGTCACTGTCAACTTATGCCTTTTACACCGAGCTCTTCAAAACTGCATTCAAGATTGCTATGGATGACCCTGAATCCGGCAATGAAATTGCAGAAAAAAGCGAGAAGGATTTGTGGTTTCGAGTGGATGTCCCCAAGGATGAACTTGAAGATATTACTTATGAAGAATATAAGGAGAGTATTGTGGCGTCCGGTGCCACCCTTATTGAATAAAATGCTTTTTACGTAATGCAATCTGCCCTCGCTTAATTTCATTACAAAAAAAAGTCCTGAAAGTTTGAAATACTTTCAGGACTTTTTTTTGTTTGTAACGGAATTTGCCGTATTACATTACAGAAACGAAAGTAACGGACTTAAAATCTCCAGCCTAAGCGAATTGCGGGATTCGCAATAAAA
>JAISVE010000098.1 GCA_031271725.1 Bacteroidales bacterium | reverse complement strand
TATCTTGTACCCGACTGGTATAATATTCAAGCCGATTGGATGATGGCGCATACTCGTGGTGGGGTTGATCAGGACTTGGTAAATCTTCCTTACAAACGTGTTATTCGTCCGATTTATCCGCTTGACCCTAATATGGCAGACCCGGAATTAAATGTGATATTTATTCCTTCGGCGAAAGAAAAGTACGGCAGGTAGGGACATAATTTACTTGAAGTTGTTTTTTAGTTTTTTTTATGCCTACATTTGCTTGAAAACTACTTTTTTTATGTCTAACAGCACTTATAATAATTCAACTGCTTGCCTCTATGCAAGTGATAAACTTTGGCTGTTAGGTAAAAATGACTTAGAAAAGTTAGTCCTTTTATAGGGGTTTTCTTATTTCCCTATAAGATTTGTCAAAAAATGCGACAAAGATTTTGAATTATTTCAACATTCTTAAATAAAAACCACAAAAAACAAACTACTATGAAAATTATGAAGAAAATATTTTCATTAACCTTGGTATTTGTTGTAATGTTTTCGGGCTTGCGAGCGCATGTTGATGGGGAGCCGATGTCGCAATACAGCCTAAAATATGTCTTAAAAAAAGACGGCAATATTGTTGAAACCAAGACCCTGCCAATTCCTGCAATTGAAAATGAATACACGCCGTTACTAAAGCCCGAAAACCAATGGAATGAAGTTTTTAAAAACATATCTCTATCACCGGAATATCAATATCAAAAAACTTCTATTACAAAAATTGGTGATGATACACTTATAGATGGAGTAAGTTATTACAAACTTTTAACAACTAAAGATTCGTTAGCAAGTATCCGGTTGAATAACGGCTATATTAGAGAGGAAGCCGAGAGCCGTAAAGTTTATTACAGGCACGCCAATAACCCCGAAGTATTATTATATGACTTTAGTTTAAAAGTTGGTGATACAATACAGTCTTATGATTTCTTGAATAAAAGAGACGTTATTATAGAGGTGAAATCTATAAGTGAAGTTTTAGTTGGCAGTAAATTGCTAAAGCAAATAAATGTAAGTTCAAGATATTTAAATGTTGAAAATGGGAATGCTGGAAATCAGGAGCATACTTGGATAGAGGGAATTGGAAATATTGATGGCTTTTTGCGAGGTACAGTGGCAAATTACAGTCCCGGAGGAGAACAAGTATTCTTGCTATGTTTTTTTCAAAATGAAAAATTGCTATATAAGCCGGAAGATACGGGTATTGTAGAATGTTTTATTTGGAAATAGTTTAATTTTTTTTATTAAAAACAGAAAAATTATGAAGAAAATATTCTTATTAGCCTTAGTATTTGTTGTAATGTTTTCGGGCTTGCGAGCGCAGGAAACATTCAGTGTTGATGGGGAGCCGATGTCGCAATACAGCATAAAATATGTCTTAAAAAAAGACGGCAATATTGTTGAAACCAAAACCTTGCCAATTCTTGAAAATGAATTTGTCTATCCTCAAATACTTCCCTTTACGGAATATTCAATTCCTTTTTATATTTTGCCACCTTCTCAACCAAGAGATTCTTGTCGATGGGTAAATCTTACTTATCCTCAGGAAGGGGAGTTGATTATTATTGACAACAATGAAGAATTAGAAAATTATATTAGTTGCATAAATGATAATACTTATCCTGAAATTGATTTTTCTAAATACACTTTATTGGTGGCGAGCGGAGGAATGACGCAAGGATACTCTTCTGTTGCCAAGCAGTTAATACAGGTGGCTAAATATGAATACAACTTAAATATTGAAATAGACCTAAATATGACTGCAGATGCACCGATTTGGGGATTAGCGATATTGGTATCTAAAATCCCTGAAGATATTACTGTTTCTCTGAATGTATCAAAATGTTGTAATCCTTAAATAAAGCCTTAATTGCTATAAAAAAGATTTTGCTTTTGAATATTTTATTTAGTGTGTTTAGTGTTTAAGTCCTAATTCCGCACCGATTTCCTGCATTAGAGTTTTGGCGGCGGCGTGGTTGTTGGGGATCTTGCCGTCAAGGATTGCATCTTTTATGCGGGTTTTGATTATGGCGACTGCCATTAGCTCGATTACGCGCACGTTGCTTTTGTCGATTTCTTGTTGGATGCGGCTTTTTAGCGGCTCCTCTGCCTCTTTCGGCGATAAATGGAAGTATTCTATTATTTCTTCACCGTCTATTGGGGGTTGAAAATTTCTTATGCGGTCTTTTTCTTCCAATTCTACAAGTTTCTGCTCTACTAATTCAAGGTTTGATTTGTAGCGTGTGAGTTTTTCCCTGTTTTTTGAGGTGATGTCGGCTTTGGCAAGCAACATCAGGTCGTTAATGTCATCGCCTGCGTCAAATAGCAGGCGGCGCACGGCGGAGTCGGTTACGTCTTCCGCAAGAATTATGGGGCGCAGGTGCAGGTTGATAAGTTTTTTTACGTAGTTTAGCTTTTCGTTTTGTGGGAGTTTAAGACGGCGGAAAATTTTGTCTGCCATTCTTGCGCCGAGTACTTCGTGTCCGTGGAAAGTCCAGCCCTGTGTTTTGTCAAAGCGTTTTGTTAAGGGTTTGGCTATGTCGTGGAGGAGGGCTGCCCAGCGGAGAAAGAGAATGCGGGTAATCTCTAAATTCTCCAAATCTCTGCGTTGCACTTCATTTGAAACTCGGTCACGTACTTCAGTACGCTCCCTTGTTTCTGCACTCGTGCGCCTTGATATTTGAATTTTTAGAGATTCCCTATCATTAGGTTTGTAAGTGGCATCAGCAACGTTATCCAACACCTCCAGCGTGTGCAGGAAGTTGTCTTTATGAGCCATACTGCCTACGCGCTCAATGCCTTTAAGGGCAGTGATTTCGGGCAGTATTTTTTGCAGAAGTCCGCAGGCATCAAGCAGTTTAAATCCATAAGATGGTTTTGGGGAAAGCAATATTTTGTTTAATTCTTCGGTTATCCGTTCTTTCGACAAAATATCTATCCTTTGAGCGTTACGTTCAATTGCAGCAAAGGTTTCCGCATCGATATCGAAGTATAGTTGGCTGGCAAAGCGGATTGCACGCAACATTCGCAGAGGGTCATCTGAAAAGGTGATGTCAGGGTCGAGTGGGGTGCGCAATATTTGGTTTTCGAGGTCTTGCAGTCCTTTAAAGAGGTCGATTATTTCACCGAAAACGCTACCGTTTTTGCGATGGATAACCGCAGCCATAGCGTTTATAGTGAAGTCTCTGCGGGAAATATCATCTTCAAGCGTGCCGTTTTCAACAGCGGGTTTACGGGTGTCTTCGCTATATGACTCTTTCCTCGCGCCGACAAATTCTATTTCCGCCCCTTGATAGTGGAACATAGCAGTACCGAATGAGCGGAACTCGCTTAATTTCGGCTTTTTTCCGTCTTCGCGCAAAGCGATTTCTTCACAAAGTTGCTCCGCAAAAGATACGCCGTTGCCAATAACCATACAGTCAATGTCTTTATTGCCGTCTTTCCTGTTCAGAAGCAAATCTCGCACATATCCGCCAACAACGTAAACATCCAATCCCTCTCGCTGCGCCACTTCGCGAACAAGGTCAAAAATAGGGTGATTAAGTTGTGCTGCTATATTCATACATATAAGTTTTTAATTCATTGCGTTATGGAAGTCGCATATACGTTTTGGTAAACGTAGTGTTAATGCTCGTTTAATAATTCAAAAGGTTTATTTTGTACTATTCTTGGGCGAACTTTAAAATAGGGAGAGAATATGCTTCGAGAGGAGTCGAGGGCAGGGTAGTTCAGGCGCATAAGAGTTCCTAATGAATGTATAAAATCCTCATTGTTATATGGGCGTGCAGTGTCTAAAACTATTTCGGGAACTTCTTCCATATATTTTTGAGAACGCCATAAAACAAAGGGTACTTTTACACGATATTTGGTTGGATATAAGCCGGAATTATGTCCCAGAAATGTTCCGCCGTCTTCATAGACTTCTTCGCCGTGGTCGGAAAAGAATACTAAAAATGACGAATTGCCTGTGGTGCGCAACGCTTCTATAAGTTGATGTAAAATATAGTCGCCAAAGAGTATGCTGTTGTCGTAACTGTCTATTGTTGCGCTTTTTTTACGCTCATATTTTGCTGCTTCGCTTGCATTCTCCACCTCTTGCGTTGTTCCCTGTTCGCGCTTGTCCCCGCCAAACGTCTCAAAGTTCTCAGGATAACGATTATTATAAGCAAAATGACTTCCAATCAGGTGTATAAATATTACCTTATTTGTGCCGCTGTCTTTAACTATATTCTTAAAGGCTTCAATAATCGGAGCGTCTGTTTTAGATTTAAAATCAATAAAAGTATCGGCGTTCATAGAGCAGGCGTAGCATACAGGCGACTGATACATGCCTGTTAT
>JAISVE010000094.1 GCA_031271725.1 Bacteroidales bacterium | reverse complement strand
GAAAAAACGGCACAGGAACTGCATCTGCAAGTAAGAGCATTATCGCCCTACCCCACCGCATTTATCAACCTTAAACATAAAGAAACAGGTGAAATTACAAGCCTGAAAATATTCGAAAGTGAAGTTTTAACATCAAAAACGTCATCGGAAAGCCCTAAAAACCCTATCATATACAAAAGTTATCAACAAGGAACACTTGTGATAGAGGGAGCCAACAATCTTTTTCTTGTCTGCTCAAACAACACTGCACTACTTCTAAAGGATTTGCAATTAGCAGGTAAGCAACGAGTTAAGACTGATGTATTTTTAAGAGGATTTCGTCCGGACATGTTTTCAAACATAGCTACATCCCGCTGATATTAACAACTTGCACATACAGGCAAATAAAATAATATGTGAAAATTAGCAAAAAGATTTTACCTTTGCTCTCAACTAACATTATTAAAAACAATTAACTATGAACAAAGCTGAACTTATTGAAGCTATTGCTTCCAAAGCGAAAATTGCTAAAACTGAAGCTAAGAGAGCTCTTGATGCTACTATCGAAGCTATTGGTAACGACCTCAAAAAAGGCAACAAAGTTGCTCTTATCGGTTTCGGTACTTTCTCTGTTAAAAAGAGAAATGCTCGTAACGGTCGCAACCCACAAACAGGCAAACCAATGAAGATTGCTGCTAAAAAAGTAGCTCACTTCAAACCGGGTGCTGCTCTTGCAAAGAAAGTGAAATAATTTCACCTCTAAGCACAAAAACGCTCACAAATTTTGTGGGCGTTTTTTTTCTGTAAACAAAAAAAATAATATATAATATATCATGCTACTAAAAGACAAAACAGCAATAATAACAGGTGCATCACGCGGCATCGGACGCGCAATCGCACTTAAATTCGCAGCAGAAGGCTGCAACATCGCATTCACCGACTTGCAGGAAGACGACAACATGCGTTCACTCGTTAAAGAAGTAGAAAGCAAAGGACTAAAAGCAAAGGGTTACGCCTCAAATGCCGCCGACTTTGAACAAACACAAGCAACAGTCGAACAAATCGTAAGCGACTTCGGACGTATAGACATACTCGTAAACAACGCCGGCATCACCAAAGACGGCTTGCTTATGCGCATGACCGAACAACAATGGGACGCAGTTATCGCAGTAAATCTTAAATCTGCCTTTAACTTCACAAAAGCCGTACAAACAACAATGCTCAAACAACGCAGCGGCAGCATTATCAACATGAGCTCCGTAGTAGGAGTCAGCGGCAACGCAGGACAGTCCAACTACTCCGCATCAAAAGCAGGGCTTATCGGCTTCACAAAATCAATCGCCAAAGAACTCGGCTCACGCAACATCCGCAGCAACGCCATTGCGCCCGGCTTTATCATTACAGAAATGACCGGACAACTCAGCGATGAAGTACGCAATGAATGGAACAAAATGATTCCTCTGCATCGTGGCGGCACTCCCGAAGACGTTGCCAACGCATCCCTCTTCCTCGCCAGCGACCTCTCCTCATACATTACAGGACAAGTACTCAATGTCGGCGGCGGCTTAAACATGTAAGACCTCATATAGGTAATTATGGCGTGCCCGCTGCTCCCCTGCACATATCCCCCGCAGCGGTCGGGCTCTCACTCCAATCTTTTTACTCCACTTTGTTTCGCAAAAAGGATTTCCGCTCCATCCCTCACGCAACCCACTGCCGACCCACATGCTGGGAGCCCCGAATATAAAACTAAAGTCTTCCGGTACCGCTCCTTCGCAGCCACACTTGTTCACCTCGTTTATTTCCAAATTGCTTACAGCATTTAACATAAAAACAAGAACTACTGTTTAATGAATATTATTTCTCTTGTATATGCCTGCCCTGTTTTATAGTCTTCCTCAACGAGTTTTAACGTCATAATATCCTTATCTTCATTTAAGGAGCCTTCAGATATACCTTCTAAGGACAATGTAATTTTGGGATGCTTGTAAACGTATGCAAAAGTATCTGAATCGCCATAGGATCCAGATAAGGTAAAACTTTTGTTACTTATAAAATTAATAGTAACTGCTCTTCCGTCCATAGTTGTTTTCCAAGTGGAACCTTGCAATGATTTTTCCTTACAAGAGGAAAATAAAAGAAAAGAAAACACAAGACAAGTTGAAATTAAAAATATTTTTCTCATGATTTTTTGTGTGGACTTATAAGGACATTCCACAGGTCGCCTTTAATTTATAATTTGATTTATTTGGACACAAAAAAAGCGGACTTTATTTGTCCGCACTGAGGTATTAGGAAACCCATGTCTATAAACAAGTAAAGCCCGCAATTATACGAGCATTCACTTATTCTCATAGACATTTGAAAGTTCCTAATTTTCAGCGCGAGAATATAGCAAACGCTATTTTATATGTATTTTTATTTAATCTTTATTCATTTGCCTGTATCAATGCCTGTAATTCCAAATCAGCAGAGATACGAAAATTTGTTCCTTTTATTTTTTCCAAAATTGGTTTTATACTATCAATAATTCCTTTCTGTTTTGCTAAAATAATTACGCCTATTGTTCCCAAGTAATCAATATCCAATGTTTGTGCTAATCTGCGTGCTTTATAATCATCTATAATCAACAATGAATTTTCTATTTCCAAAGCCAATGCCATCGCGCTCGCCTCACCTTTATCCACATTAACTTCAAATAACTGTTGCTTATGTGTGTCTTTAACGGAAATAATTTCAACCCAATCAGGCAAACTTTCACCAAACTCTTTTGCAATTTCAGGCGTTGTCAAAACATTGCCAAACACTTGTTGTAAAAGGTCAAGCATCTCTATTTTTGCAAGGACAATAAAACAACTTGTATCGGAAATTATCGTTTTAGACATTGATTTTTTCGTTTTTTAAGTCGGAAGCAGGATAATTAAAAATTGACACATTGTAATTGCCCAGAAGTTCGGCAAATGTGCGTTTAGATAAATTGGCAAGTTCCGCCGCTTGCCCAAGCGACAATTTTCCCTGCTCGTAAAGGCGACTCGCAAGTATCATTGACAACTGCAAAGTGTCCAAGTCCGACATTTCAGGTACTTTCAGACTTATTGTTTTCATAACACAAAGGTACAATTTAATCAAAATAAATCCAATCACATATATTCCTGAAAAATTATTTTCATAGCAAGAAAAAAATTATAGAGAATTATATAAATAATTACGAACTTTACAAGTAAATTAAATATGTAAGCTATAATTGACATGTCAAAGTTTGTAAATATTCTATTTGTAGTTTTGTGTACTACATCTTTTGTTGTTGCGCCATGCTTAGCGCAAAAGCAACAACAAGAACAAAGCAGCGGATTTCAAGCAAGTCCCGTAGCTGTTTCCAATTACTATGATACTGAGGACGGCAAATATTTCCGTGTGCATATTGTAGAAAAAGGACACACTTTATATTCCATTGCAAGAGCATATAAATGTGCAGTGTCCGATATTATCAAAGCCTCATCGGATAACACAATTTCCATTGGTGAAGCAGTGCGCATTCCAATGTTTACTCAAAAAGACCTTAGTTCTCTTGTACGCTATAATATAAAGGATACTATTGCAAAAAACCTGCAATTGACGCAAAAAACAAATGAAACACAGCAAACAGAAGATAAAATACAAACTACATATCAACAAAACTCAAACATAAATACACCTATTGCGAAAATTCAAGCAAGTCAAGCAAACCAAGCAAGCAAAGCAAGCAAAGCAAGCCGGACAAACCAAACAGACACATCAATCAAATATCTTCCTCCTAAGCCCAAAGATGTCATAAACATATCTATAATGCTTCCTCTTTACACAAGCGAGGTAAACTTTCCCAAAAAACAATACTACTTTTTAAGCATGCTTGAAGGAGTGCTTGCGGCAGTACAGGAGAATGAAGCAATTAAAGAAAGCAGTGATAAATCCCCAAAAATCAACCTGAACGTATTTGACCTCACAGAAGACGAAGCATCTTGGAAAAACGTAGAAAACGACAATCGTTTTTTAACAAGCGATATTATTCTCTGTGCTGCATTCAAAAATATTTTTCCACACTTGGATAATTTCTCAAAAATAAACCGTATCCCTCTTATACATTTACATTCCGAGCGCGACAGTATGAGCAGCGGAAACCCTTATTTTATGCAATTGTTGCCTTCTCTTTCAAGCCAAATAGAAATACTTGCAGACACATTTATTACCTATTATAATAATAGTAATTTCCTGATTTTTTTAGAGGACACAAAGACAGCAGAAAGACTTCAAGCAGCTCAATACTTATTTAATCTGCTTGAAAAAGCAAAAAATGAAGGAATATTCACTCCTAAAAATTTACACCTTTATAACCCAAACGAATCAGAAGGTTACGGCAAAGAAGTTTCACTTCTTGAACAAAAAAACCACAATGTAATTTGCGGTTTCACACATCAGGAAATATTTCTTGCAAATATGTTTGTTCCGCTGTTAAAAAACAATCCTGACAAGGAAAGCGGAATGTTGATAAACAATTACCAAATCTCCCTTTTCGGACCTGCCGCATGGGCTAATTTTACTACAATCGACCCTGAACTTTTTTACAAAACCTCTTTTACTTTTTTTAATACTTTTGCTACCCAAACTGATCCTGCACAAAGTAAGGCTTTTGAGAAAAAATTTTACGATGAATACGGTACTCTGCCCGATGGAATGGCGTACAAAGGCTATATGTTTGCCAAGTGGCTTTTTGAAGCATTACATCTATATAACACCGATTTTATGTCCCACATCAACGAACAAAACGATTATTCTGTTCTTGGGCTTAAATTTAATTTTCAAAAATCACATTCCACAAGCGGCTATGAAAACCGTTCTATTGAATTACTGAAATTCTTTGAATAGATTTTCCACCGCAACAATCCGGCAGAACACAAAAAATCCCAACAATCTTCAAACCAGATTGTTGGGATTTTATCTTGTAGCGGGGACGAGAATTGAACTCGTGACCTCCGGGTTATGAATCCGACGCTCTAACCACCTGAGCTACCCCGCCCTGTTTTTCTGCCAAGCAGCACGATTTCCACCGCATGCTTAAACAAAAGGGTTGCAAAGGTAAGAAATTTTTCTCACCTTTGCAATTATGATTATTCCAATGGTTGATTTAAGAGCACAATACATGTGCCATAAAAACGAAATAGACAACGCAATAAACGGCGTACTCAATACTACTTCCTTTATTGATGGCAACGAAGTTGCCGTATTCGCAAAAAATCTATCAAAATATTTAAACGTAAAACATACAATTCCCTGCGGCAACGGCACAGATGCACTAATGCTGGCATTACTCGCACTTAATCTGAAACAAGGCGATGAAGTTATTGTGCCCGCATTCACATTTGTTGCACCTGCGGAAGCGGTTGCATTCTTGGGCTTAAAACCTGTTTTTGCTGATGTATTACCTGACACTTTCTGTATAGACCCCGCATCTATAATCCACAATATTACTCCGAAAACAAAAGCAATTATTCCTGTACATCTTTTTGGGCAGTGCGCAGATATGACTACTATTATGCAAATTGCAGAAAAGTATGGACTTTTTGTCATTGAGGACACAGCACAAGCATTGGGCTGCGACTACAATGACACTCACTCCCGCAAAGCCTGTAAAGCCGGCACAATCGGACATATCGGCTGCACCTCATTCTTTCCTTCAAAAAATCTCGGCTGCTACGGAGATGG
>JAISVE010000077.1 GCA_031271725.1 Bacteroidales bacterium | reverse complement strand
GCTATAACCCCAAACCTTACTTTATCAGCAAGCATACTTGATATGGGGGCGATTTTCTGGAAAAAAGGAACAGGTGAAGAATATGTTTCAAAAAAGACAACAGAAAATCCATATCTTTTCCAAGGTATCGGAAACATAAATATAAAGAATATGGTAACGAGTTTCGACTCCGTTTTTAAACCGATAGCACAAGAAATAAAAGACTCTCTCCTTGCTTTTCAAAAAACAAAAACCGAAAAATTTACAACAGCACTTCCCACGCAATTTCTTGTCGGTGCAGGCTATACCCTTGCAGAAATACACACTTTCGGCGTATTGCTTAAAGGACAAATTATTAACGATAGATTTTTCAATTTTGAAGCAGGTTTATCTTATACCTTTATGATAAAAAACTTTGCTGTATCGCTAAACAACACATTTACACGTGGCTCTGCGTTTAATTTCGGTGCGGCATTTGCAGTAAATATGGGACCGATACAACTGCATCTCGGCGTGGACAGACTCAATTCTTTTAACGTAGCGGCAATGCGCGGAGTAAACTTTAATTTTGGGATAAATATTCTACTTGGTAAAAAAGAGATTTTACGCAGCAAAATTCAGGCACAGTCGGAGGAAGAAGCTGCCGACCAAAACATGAAGTTCCAACGATAGAGATGCTTGTTGATGATTTTTTCGATTTATCTTCGCAGCAACAAAAACAGTTTGCAGCATTAGAACCGCTATACCGCGAGTGGAACGATAAAATCAACGTAATATCTCGCAAGGACATAGATAATTTTTACGAACGCCACGTTTTGCATTCTCTTTCCATTGCTCTTTTTCATTCGTTTGCTGCGGGCGCGCGTGTGCTTGATGTCGGCACCGGTGGCGGCTTTCCGGGCATTCCCCTTGCAATACTTTTTCCGCAAACAAAGTTTCATTTAATTGATTCTATCGGCAAAAAAATCCGTGTGGTAAATGAAGTTGCTTCTGCTTTGGGTTTGCAAAATGTTACAGCGGAAAAAATCCGTGCTGAACAGGTTTGCGGACGTTTCGATTTTGTTGTAAGCAGGGCAGTAACTACATTACCTGAGTTTTACGGCTGGGTTAAAGATAAAACAAATAATATCCTCTATATTAAAGGCGGTGATGTATCCGCAGAAATAGCTGCATTGCCGCGCGGATTAAAGACCGAGGTTTATTCAATATCCGACTTTTTGGGGAAAGATTTGAGGAATTTAAACCTTTCCTTTTTTGAAACAAAAAAAGTCGTACATATCTACAAATAAATTTTTTTCGCTATGTTGGAAACATTACTGCAATTGGATAGAGAAATCACGTTATGGATAAATCAACATTACAGCGAATTTGCAGATATTGTAATGGAATTTTTGTCAGGGAGAAAAGTGTGGATTCCATTGTATTTATTGTTTATTTATGGAGTGTATAGAGCAACGAAATCCGTTAGTATAGATACGCCCGAGCCAAGTCTGTTGGGGCGAAATTCAAAGCGAAAAAAATTATGGCTGTCTGTTACTGTAATAATTGCTTTGTGTGTAGCGGCGGTAGGTTTGGCGGATTATTCAAGCGTACATTTATTTAAGAACGTGTTTCTCCGCCTGCGTCCCTGTTTTGAGCCGGATTTAGAAGGGCTGTTGCGTTTTTATATCGGCGAAAGCAGCAGTAAACATCTCTACGGTTTTGTGTCTTCACATGCAGCAAATGTATTTGCATTAGCAGCGTTTCTAACCCCTGTACTTCGTAGATATAAAGTAGTTGGTTACGGCGGAATTTACCTGTGGGCTGCTTTGGTGGGCTACAGCAGAATATATCTTGGCAAGCACTATCTTGGAGATGTTATTTGCGGTGCTGCGCTTGGATTTGCAATCGGAACTGCAATGTACTGCTTGTGCAAATGGGTTTTGAAAAAAGTTGCTGTTATTCGTTAATGAATTTCTTGTATTCTGATAAAATCTGTTCGGCAACCTCATCAGGCGACATGGTAGAAGTGTCGATAATAAGGTTGTAGTTATTCATTTCCGCACAGTCCACACCATAGAGCCGCATATAACGTTTGAGTTCACTCTGCTTGCGGTCATTGAGAATTTTAACCGCTTCCTCAGGCGATTGATATTGCTCGTTTTTTCTAAGCTTATCCTTAACTATGCGCTGCGCAGCAACACTCGGCTCAACCTTCAAAAAGACCTTGAAAGAATTTGGCAAAAAATGCCATGCAAGGCGGGAATCAACAATTAAATTTTCCTCATTTTTAAGGTTGATAAAATTATCGTCAATTTCCTTATCAATTTCCGGATGCGTTTCGGCATAACTGTTCAGTTCCATAACCGACATTCCCTTTCTGTCTGCAATATCGCGCAAAATATCACCCGTATAAATATATTTATACCCCAACTCCTTGATAAGTATTGCCGAAACAGTGGATTTTCCACTTCCCAAATCTCCCGTAAGAGTAATTATTTTTGCCATTATTTTGTCAATTCATAGTTCGCTTGTAAAGGTACGATTAAGCCGAGAGAAATGCAAAAAGGGCAGACTTTGCAGCCCGCCCTTAAAAATTCAAGTAAAAAAGACAATGTTTTAGTCGCAATTTTAGTACTCCATTTCTAACCAGCGAGAAAAAAACACATCATAAATTTGATAAATATTTTCTGTTTTAGTGAGTGTTTCAAGCAAAAGTTCTTTTTCTATTAGTGCCTTAACTATACGTCTAATATCTGCCGGCGAGCCAATATTATACTTTCCTACGAAATTTTTAGATGTAATTTTTGAAACTTCGCCCTCTTTGGCTATAGCAATAAGCACCTCCCATTGAGAGGGAGTAAGCAGTTTTCGATATTGAAAAAATGCTGCTTCATTATTTTTCAAAATTTCTTTACAAGCGGATTTAACCATTTCAATATCGATGAAACCGTCAAATGCAGATGAAAAAACCATATTACATAAACTTTGCGTATAAAAAGTGTATGTTTTAGTCCAATTCAAAATAAAATCAAGTGCCTTTTGTTCTATTTTAATGTTATGCTTTTTGAACATTTTTTGAATAAAAGCAGCATAAGTATCTCTGTTGATTTTATTGAGTGAAAGATATTGAGTTGAGGCAAAAAACGGACGTTTTGCCGAGGAAAACATCTCGGTCATCATATCCTTTCTGCTTCCACAAAAAATAAATCTTATATTTTTTAACCGTTGAATATATGTGCGCAATAATGCTTCTATGTTTGTTTCGGGAAAATAAGATATTTGTTGAAACTCGTCTATTGCAAGTACTATTTTTACCGGTTGAGAGTCAAGAAATTCAAGTAATCCCTGCAAGGTATGTTCTTTATCACTTTCTGTTTGATAAACGATTTGTAATTGCGGCTCGCCGGTTATACTGTCGTATGAGAATAGCGGGCGTAGCCCTTTTATTATTTTGATAAATTTTCGTCCGATTGTTGTGTTTTCCGGAAATTGTCTTAAAATTGCTTCTGAAAGTAGTTTTATAAAATCAGAGAGTGAACGGGCAGAATAAATGTCAACATACACTGAATTAAAACCTGAGTCCTTTCTTAAAAAATCGAAAAAACGGAAAATTAACCCCGTTTTACCCATTCTGCGTGGCGAGATAAGGGTTGTATCAATGCCATTTTTTACATTCCTGTACAATTCATTTACTTCCTCTTCTCTGTCACAAAAAAGTTCGGCATTTTCATAGCCCATTATAAGAAAAGGATTGTATTTTTCTTTATGCTTCATCTGTATTTTTTACAAAGATAGCAATTTTTTCAAATATTATCTATTATAGATAATTCATAATAGATAATCTAAAACAGATAATCTATAATAGATAATATTTTTTAATGGGATTTTTAAGACAATATCTA
>JAISVE010000036.1 GCA_031271725.1 Bacteroidales bacterium | reverse complement strand
TTTGTCGTACAGCACTGTCTAAACATTTTGAGATATTTGCAAGATGCTTTCTTACTGTATTTGGCGAAACTTTTTCAAGCTTGAAGCTTATGTAATTTTGAATATGTGAAGGTGTTATTTCCTTTACCTTCAACCTCATTGATTCAAAATATGGGTTTATATGGGCTTTTAATGTTAGACTATACGCATCATACGTTGTCGGCGCGATAGAAAATTTCAAATTTTCCAACCATTGCTCCATGAACACTGTAAACAACGCATCTTTACTCAAATCTACCCTTTGGCGTTTATATTCTGCCAATACTTCTTCGCGTCTTTCTTCTGCCTTTCTCTTGTTATTACCCTTAACCGGTATATCGGTCGTTACCCATTTTTGCCGCTCCTTTCCTGTTTTTTCATCTTGATAACGAACCAATATGTAATAATTCGGTCTATATTTTTTTGTTTGTACTGTTGCAGTCATAAGCAATCGTCCTCTCTTAAATAAATAATAATTTTGAAAGTCCCACCTATGCTACAATTAACCTTAAAGGCATTATAGCACAGATAGGACTTTACGCGAGTATTTTATTTTTTCGTGTTTTTCGTGTTTTGTGTGTTTTCGGTTTCTATGAGTTTTATTCGTACATTGCAAAAAATTTATTCCAGACAAACATTCTCGGTATTTTAAACGCCCTACCTATGCAAATCGGTGTGCCGAATTTCCCCTGCTTGATTTCCTTGTATATAGTTTGTTTGCTAACGCCAAAAATCTCCATTAAATCATGAACTGAAAGTAAATCTCTATATTTTTCAAGTTGCAATCTTTTAACCCTCCTGTTTTTTCATCAACTCATATCGTCCCATATATTCTTTCGCCCTGTCTATCAACTCCCGGCGTTTATCATCATCAGCCGCGCCGGGATTATTATTTAACTCATCCAGTAATTTTTCGTACAAGGCGATACCCTGCATGATATAATTTTCCATATCTTTTTTTTTCATGTCTTTGATTTGGTTTTTTGTTTTGTCGAATACGAACCGTGATTTATTGTCCATATTTTGAATTCTCCCTTTTTTCTCTGATATAAAAGAGCGGGGTTAGCCGCTCTTATGATTATGCGTTTTCTATTGCGTTCTCAATAAAATGTCGTTTGAAGCGTTTGGAGTTAAATAAAACCGTATGTCCGTCCGGATAAAGATAATCCACATACTTTTCACCGACAGCAATTTCCAACTCTCTTACTGCCCTAAAAGTAAGCGCACCCTTCGAAGACATTTCGTTTTCCATAAATTCAAGTATTACTTCTGCCTGTGCTTTATTCATCATGACTGCACCTTGCTTTCACAGCAATACTTATACTTCTTTCCGCTCCCACATGGACACAGGTCATTCCGACCAATTTTCGTCTTTTTGCGCGTACTTAGCATAACTGGTAATTTAGAACTATTTTTGTTAATGTCAGCTTTTATTTTTTCGTCATCGTTAACTGGCAAATAGCTTCCATAATTTATATCATTTGATTCCGGGAAACAATCGGATACCTCACGAAATCTAATAGGATTTATCTGTAACATTTGAAAATCTTTTTCTAAAAGCGTATATGATTTTTCGTTCGCTTTCTTTTCAACAGCATCAAAAAGAGCATTTACAAATACTTCACTCATGTTGATATCACAAAAATTAATTGTGTCTGTACTGAATACACTTAAAGTATCGAATATGTCTATTATTGGTTTTAGTGGAGAAATCACTATATTATCATCCAAGATATCTACAGAGTAAACCTCTTCACCTTTGCTGCTTTTCAGTTTAAACAGGGTTTTAACATTTAATTCAGAATTATTCATATTAATTATTTTGCCTCCTTTAATTTTTTCAATTGGTCAACCGGGCAATTTAATAACGATCCGGTTATTTTGTTAAATTCTCTGTACTTGAATATTTCTACAATGCCTTTATTGAAATCATTATCAAAAAATTCTTTACGCGAACAAAAGTACAATATATTTCCGATTTTACTTATGATTTCTTTAAAAACAGATATTTTTGTATCGTCAAACTCTCTTATTGTTTCATCCAATCTTTTTGATTGTTTTGTTAATCCACTGGTAAAATCTGAATCGGCTATATATTTTTCATTTACGAAATCTGTTATTGCCGTTACGTCCGGCAGTGCTTTTAAAGAATCCTCATCGAGATTGTTTTTACAGAATAAAATTAATCCACTAAAATACGATATGGAACGAATAATAATTACAATAGATTCATCACTTAACTCTTTGTATGTATCAATATCTTTGATATAAGATTTCAAGCTTTGAGTAATGAAATCTTTAAGTGTGAAAATTTTATTGCAGCTAATAAGCTTGGACGATAACTGTAAATTCTTTGCCACATTAGAATTTGAAAAATTCAACCGCGCCATCAATTCAACCTCTGTTGCATGGCATTCAGCGAACCATCCTAATAGATCCTTTTCGGATTTTTCGCCCCCGGTTTTTACATCGTAGCGGTCATACACATGAGTGAATTCATGAAAGAAAATGGGATAAATATCACTTTTACAATACTTTTGGTTCTTATTTATCGTAACAATAAACTTGCCTAAGTCTTTATCAAATCTACAAGAGCCAATATAAGATCCCGGTTCAGTAACTTCAATTAATATTTCTTTTGGCATATCTTTTGTTCCCATGAATTTTTTGTACTCTTCGTAAAGCTTATATCCTACTTCTTTAATCTCATCATCGGTAAGTATTTCACTTAGTATTTTTTCTCCACAGAACTTGCATTTTTGATCCATTTCAGATATTAACCTTTTGGCTTCAGCAAAATTAACCACAGTTTTTTCGTCAGGTTCATACTTTAATTGCTCCTTTAATCTTGCCCTTGTAGCTTGAATAAAATCTTCAACTATAGGTATCATATTGTGATAGCCACAACAAAAACATTTTCTAAATTTTCTCATTATATCTCCCTTTCGTTTTTTACAACTATTGTTATAGCCATTCCATTACTTTAAGTTGATCTTCAAATTCTCTATTAATCGCTTCAAAATAGGAATTATGATTTGACATGACTAAATCACCATTCTTCTTTTGTATATCCTCAAAATTACCAAACTGCGAATCAGCACCATAATATTGTTGGCGTAATCTTTCCAATTCGTCATAATATTCCCTTGCCGTCAAAATTCGCGTCCGAAATTCTCCTTCAATTTTTTCGCGCTCCTTTTCGTAAGCTTCATTTTGGCTTGTCATTAATCCATTTTGCCACTTAACATGGTTAGAACGCCATTTATCAAGATACGCATTCCCGAATTGTTCAAGCAACAGGTCATTTGTCTTTTTAAACCCTTCCCAATAGACTTGACTATCAAGCTCCCCTTTGTCGTAAAGAAATTGTTCGTTTCCAAATTCACTATCCCATAGGCTTATCATCAGCCCTTGTTGAGATTTCACATCATTTGTGCGCCAATCTTTCAAGTACGAATCTCCGTACTCTTTTAATAATTGGTCGTTAATCTTCTTGTAACCTTCCCAGTAAGCAGTAGCTTCTAACTCTCCTTTTTCGTAGAGATATTGTTCGTTGCCGTAACGCTTTTCCCAAATTTCCGAAAAATTTGTTTTAGAACCGCCTGAACCACTCCCATACTCCCCGGCTGTGATATCGTCCAAGCTTGCTAAATAAGCATCTAAAGCGGTATCGCTTGCATCTAAATTATCAAGCAAATTTTGACGTTCCTTATTATTGTTGCCGACCATGCCCCACGCTGCCGTACCGTAAAGGCGCAACAACTCTTCAACCTCTTTTGCTTCTTCCCGGATTTCAGCGATAATTTCACTACGCTTTGTTTGATTGGCTACTTTTTGCTCATAAATCTGTGCTTCCGCCAATTTTGTGTAAGCTTCTGCATCCAGTGTAACGGCTCCCGTTTCTTCGTCCGTCACCAATATTGAAGCGTACCCGGCTTCGGTTAAAGAGAGGATAGTTTTTAAACTTAAATTTTGATTTTCTTCGACTTCTTTAAAAGCTGATGATAAAGAATCGGCTTCTGATACAATCCCTTTTGTTGCTTTACTTGTCTGCTCTATAGCAGTAGCGTATTTATCATATGTAGTTTTGGACACTTCAAGGATAGATATTTCATTTTTGTGTGCCGCAATTACTTCTTCGGATATTTTGATATTTTCCTCAGAAACGTTATTGGCTTTTTGCAACGACAGGACATATTCATAATCTGCCGGGCTGTTAACCGTTTTGGATTTTAACTTGTCGCTACTAGTTGCGATGGACGCTTTTTCTGCCGCAATAGCTAACTTCGCCTGCGCTATCGCCGCTTTTCTGGAACTAATTTCTGCGTTATTTAATTCGTCCGCATACTTTTGAAACGCATCGGCATTAAATAAAACCTTGTCTCCGGCAACAGTTACATATTTTGTGTAGTCGTCTGTAGATTCAATAAGCTTTTGTAATGTACTGTTTGATAATTGTCCGTCACTATCCATATCCTTTTGAGCTGTCGTAAATAGGGAAGATCTATTTGACAAATTTTCCAAAGCCGCACTTAACGCTGTAATTTCTTTAATTTGTTCTTTTGTATTTCCAGTTGGAACGGGTTGTCCTTCGATACGGTTTTTCTCTACCAAATGAGTTATCAGACTTTCGACCGAAACATTGTACTCATCGGCTAATGTTTTTAATTGCTGATAACCTTCCTTTTGCACTTGTGTTCCTGTACCACTATCGCCAATGGCAATAATTCCGATATCATCAAGATTTGATAACTTACTTAATGCGGAATCAACTTTTGTATTGAAATCGTTTTGATTCACACTGATTTTTATTTCAAAGTTCCATTTATCGAATTCCGATTGTAACTCTGGATATAATTTTTTGTAGTAGTCTACGATACCGGAATCAAATTCTGCGTTCGTTATAGCACCGTTTAAAGCATTAAAAAGTTCAGTTTGAGTTTTAGCAATATCCTCTGTATTTCCGGATAATTGTGCTTCCTCCAAAGCAGAACGCTTCTTTATGATATCTTCGTATTGTACAGAATAATTTTTATTGTTTGTGAGTTTATTTTCAATGTATTTATCGTAAATGTCTTGATACTTAGCAAGTTCTTCCGTTTCGTATTTTAATTCTGCGGACAACTCTTTTACGGCGTAAAAACCGGCTCCGCTTTCGGTCTCCCAAGTATCTTGATACTTCTCTTTTGTGAGGTTCATCAAATCCTCTATGAATTTAATATATTCCTTTTTTGTACCCTCAAAGTTGTATCCGGTAACTTGTCCGCCGCCTCCGGTTAAGGTTGCGCCTAATTGTTGTGCTAAATCAAGGTCAACAGAAGAAACGGAATTTACAAAAGAACTATCATTTTCAAATAAATCTTTTGCTTGATTTATTGCGCTTTGGTTTTTGTTATTCCAGTCTTGCAATTCGGATTTACTCAGCTTGTCTAAAGCGGCAATCTGATTGTTAATGCTTCCGGTTACAAGGTCGATACCTTGCGCTTCTGCACCGTATTGAGCGATAAGGTCAGTCTGGATTTGGTATAACTGCTTGCGTGTATCGTATGCTTCTGTTTCGGATATATTGCCAGAATCTAAAGCATCCCTTAATTCAATAATCTTTTGCTTAGTGGCTTCCATAGCTTCCGCTTCGGCATCTAAAGCATTAGTACCATCTATAGCCATTTTACGTGCTTCTTCCTGTGCTTCGTTCGCCGCACCTACTGCCATAGTGATACCAACTACCGCCGCCGCTACAGCAGATAAAGCGATTATCACGGGTCCTAACGGTGTAGCCAATAATGTAGCCATAAACCCGCCGCTTGCTGTAGCCGCTGTGCCTGCCGCCGCCGCAAGTGCAGTTTTTGCCGCCGCCAATGCTTTTATGCCTACCGTGTAGATTGAAATGCCGCCAACCGCTGTACCAAGAAAAGTTGATAAAACTGTTAAAGATTGAACAAGCCATTCGTTGTTTTTGACAAAATCGGTAATTCCTAAATTCGCATCTGTAAGCTCACCCGCCGCTATATTAATTGCTGGTGTAAGGCTGTCGCCGACCGCAATTTTTAATTGATCTGTAGAGTTTGCTAACAGTTTCATTTGTGATTCAGTTGTGGCATATCTCGTTTGCGCTTCTCTTGTAAGATCGGCATTTTCAGCCCACGCCTCATTTGCCATTGTGATAGTATTCCGCATTAAATCACCGGAACCTGCGGCACGGCGCAAAGTGTCTGATAATCTTACTTCGGTCAAACCAAGTTCATCTAACAAAACAATTGTATTTTTACCGTGTGTCTCAAAATCCGCTAAACCTTCCGTAAAAGCAACCATTGCCCCCGCAGAATCTAACTCCCACAATTTCGTAAATTCGTCTGCTGTCATATTGGCTATATTGGCGTACTCTTTCAACTCTTCGTTTCCAGTGGACACAGCGATATTAATTTGATTTATTGCTTTGGAAAATGCGCTACCGCCCATTTCTGCACGGATACCAAGAGCAGATTACCCTAAACTCCCAAAAAATAACCTCCATAATACATAAAAATGTGCAGAAACACTTGCATTTACCGTCAGAACGGTGTATAATTACGGTAGTTACATAACTACTATAAGGCGGTGAATT
>JAISVE010000028.1 GCA_031271725.1 Bacteroidales bacterium | reverse complement strand
TAATCCGTAATTGTCGTCTATATGCAAAAAGCCGCCGCCGATAAGGTATTTGCGCAGGTTTTGCGCTTCTGCCATGCTCATTACAACGTTGCCGTGTCCTGTCATGTGTACAAGCGGGTGGTTGAAGATCTGTGCGCTGCCTACATCTACTGTTGCGGGGCTTGGGTTTAATGTTGTGCCAAGTGCCTCGTTGCAGAATTTTGTTAAATTCGGAAGTGATGTGGGATTTGCGTACCAGTCGCCGCCACCGCTGTACTTAAGCAAGGCAAGAGCAGTTTGTTGCGCTTGTGCTGCGGTTAATGCTAATGCTACTATGAATATAAGGCTTGGGATTTTTTTCATTACTCAATATTCTAAACAGAATTTGCTACTTTTTGTAGCATAAATCCAACCAGCAAAAAGAGCGGCAGTTTCAGTGCGCAAGCGCGTACTTGACAGCACTACCGGCAGGAAATTGTTGTTTTGCAGATATTGTGCTTCTTCTATTGTAAAATCACCTTCAGGTCCTATAAGAACCATTGTGGGAACGTTGCGGTTTATCATTTCCGGATAATACAATATTTCTTCCGGCCGCGTTTCTGAAGTTGAATAAATGTTGCCTTCGTAACAGTAGCCGAAAAATTTATCACAATGTAGATGTGTTATCCTTTCGATAAACCTTTTTAACGAAATCATTTCATTTATCTTCGGCATATATGTTTGCTTTGATTGTAACATTGCGCTTTCCGCAATCTTGTGCAAGCGATCGATTTTGAGCGTTTTGCGTTCGGAATTTTTTGTTTGTACAAAACTTATTTCCGCAATTCCTACTTCCACTGCTTTTTCCACAAACCATTCTATTCTATCAATGTTTTTAGTCGGGGCAACAACTATATGAATTGGCGGTAAGGTTGTTTTTGTTTGTTTGATATTCGTAATGCTCGTCTCTGCCCGTTTAGGATCTGCGTTTATAAGCGAGCCTTCGTAAAGCATGCCTGTGCCATCTGTAAAAGAGATTTTATCTCCCGCTTTATGGCGCAAAACTTTTACTATGTGTGCACTTGTTTCGGGCGAAAAAACTGCCCTATTTCCGATAATTTCGTTCGTGTAAAACATTAGTTAATTTTAATTAAAAAATAATTTTTTTTGCCTCGTTGAACAATTATATACTTATCCTGCAAAAGCATTTCGGTGCCAACAAGAGTTTCCTCTGTTACTTTTGTTTTGTTTATTGATATTGAATTCTCTTTTAAGGCACGGCGGGCTTCACCTTTTGATGAGAGTACGCCGGTATGCTCACTTAAAAAATCAACAATATTACAATTCAAAGCCTCTCTGCTCATACTGCTTTGCGGCACTCCTTCAAACACATCAAGTAATATTTTTTCGTCAAGTTTTTGTAAGGTTTCAGCGGCAGCACCGCCAAAAAGTATTTCACTTGCTTCTTTTGCCTGTTCGTAATCGCCTGCACTGTGTACCCAAGTTGTAAGAATTTGTGCTAATGCCTTTTGCAAGGGGCGTAAATGAGGAGCGGCTTCCTGTTCTGCCTCTAATTTTTGTATTTCCTCTTGCGAAAGGTCTGTAAAGATACGAATATATTTTTTGCTGTCCTCGTCCGAGCAATTAAGCCAAAATTGATAAAACTTGTAGGCACTTGTTCTGATTGGGTCTAACCAAATGTTGCCGCTTTCGGTTTTGCCGAATTTGCCGCCGTCTGCTTTTGTTATTAACGGACAGGTTAAGGCAAATGCCTCGCCGCCTGCTTTACGCCTTATAAGTTCAGTGCCTGTGGTTATGTTGCCCCATTGGTCGCTGCCACCCATTTGCAATTTACAGTTTTTTGCATTAAACAAATGGTAGAAATCATAACCTTGCACAAGTTGGTAGGTAAATTCGGTAAAAGACATTCCTTCCGCACCGTTTTCGCCCGTAATTCTGCGCTTTACGGAATCCTTTGCCATCATATAATTTACCGTTATATGCTTTCCTGTATCACGTATAAATTCGAGAAAAGAGATGGGTTTCATCCAATCGTAGTTGTTCACGATTTCGGCTTTGTTCGGCTTGTCTTCTGAAAAATCGAGGAATTTTTCCAATTGTTTTCGGATTGATTGCTGGTTGTGTTTTAGCGTTGCTTCGTCCAAAAGATTGCGTTCCTGCGATTTGCCGGAAGGGTCGCCAATCATTCCGGTTGCGCCACCGAGCAGGACAAGGGGTTTGTGTCCGCATTGTTGCAAGTGTTTGAGCAGCATTATGCTTACAAGGTGTCCTATGTGCAAGGAGTCGGCGGTCGGGTCAATGCCGACATAAGCCGTTACCTGTTCTTTTTGCAATAGTTCTTCTGTTCCGGGCATAAGGTCTTGTATCATACCCCGCCATTTTAATTCCTGTACAAAGTTTTTTGTCATATCGTTTGGGTTGTTGGTTGTGATGTGTGAGTTGTGGGCTGTGAAACCCGCGATTGAGGCTCGGCAATGGCTGTTTGCGGCTGATATTTTTCGCAAAATAATTTGAACTTTTTTGCTTTTTTATTTTCTGCGGCTTTTAATTGCTGCATAATAAATTGTTCCGTTAATGCGCCCTTAAATTCGGTAAAGACATCATTACCGAAAAGATGTGCAAATATACACTTTTTACAGGGTAAAAATGGGTTTATTACACTTTTTGCGGGAAAAACAGAAAATATTATTTGGCATGGAATTTGATTTTATTAACATTGATACAGGCTATTATAATTTAACTAATGCTTTATACGTATGAAACATTCAAAAATTTTATTTGCAGTTGCATTTTTGTTCTGCTGTAATCTTTCCTTTGCGCAGTTTTTTATCGGTGCCGGCGGAGGTGTTGGTGTTACATCAACTAACCGATTGGACTACGGAGCCTATAATGGCGTTGATTACAAATTTCAACTGTTTGCCGGGTATTTTTTCCCCGACAGTATTCCTTCGACACGAGAATTCGGAATACAAACAGGAGTAGAATACGAACATCGGAATATGATGTTTGTTGACTTAAACAAAGGTTCCCGCACTAATTTTTATTACACGGAATTGAGTTCAAAGGTGCCTGTGATAAAGATTCCGATAATGCTTGCTTTTAGAGATAAGGTATCTAAAAAACATCCTCTTTACATTAACTGGCAGGTGGGGTTTTGGTTTGCAGCTGCGCTAAACAGTTCGGGAGAAATTAAGGGATACACCGTAAACGAAGATATTTATGCAAAAATAGATAATATATTTAGCGACAAAAAAGTTTTTACGGGCTATGATTTTGAACCGTTAAAAAAGTTTTCCTTTGGTGCAAGGCTGCTTGTCGGTTTTGAGTTTTACGGTTGTTTTCTGAATTGGTCTATGGACTGCAATGCAACCAGGATGTACAATTCAAAAATATCTTCTTACCCAATATATGCAGACATAACTCTCGGTTATCGCTTTAAGTTTAGGGGATAATTCATATTGGTATGTGAGTATTTTTTATTTAGAGAAATTTCTGCACCGGAGATATTCGTCAAAATCATTTTCAAGATACTCGCTGCCATACGAATGCAGCACATCATAGAACTCTATAATGTAGTCAAACAATCCGCTTTCTTCAAAAAGATTAAAAGCATCTTTGCCCGAAAGACCTTTCTTTGCCCTGTATTCTTCTAATCGTAAAAACTACAAACTTTTCAACCTTGTCTATGCTTTCTATTGTTTTTTTCAATTAGTGATACCAAGTGCGGAAGTTTATTGAAAAGTGTCATCGCAAATATCTGTCTTTCCTTAGTTATACTATTATTTCGGATTTTAAGAATGTTAAGAAAGATATAAATTTATAGATAATTTGGGAAGTTTATTTATAAAATTGTAAATGTAATACCTTTGTGTTGTCAAAAATTAAAATTTATGCGTATGAAAAAGATAATTTTTTCTGTTTTTTTTGTTGGGTTGATGATGGTGGCGCAGGCACAAGAGCAGACACAACAATCGCAAGTGTCGGTTGAAAATTCTCCGTCTTCAAATCAACAAGAAATTTTGAAAAGCGGACTGTTTAAATTGTCAGACGAAGGCGTAGAATATACTATTTCCATAATGAAAGCAAGGCACCCTGATTTATTTGAACAGTATAAAAGTCGGGTAAAAAAGTTCAATAACATGAAGATTAGCGGCATTGTGCTTACGAGTGTGGGTATTGCTGCTGCTGTAGCCGGGTTATCTGTACTTTTTGTTGACTTGCATTCCGGTTTTGGGCTTTTTCATACCGGATTATATCTCGGGTGCGTTTATAGCGGATATGCGTTAATTGGTGCCGGTATTCCTCTTTGGGTTGTCGGGACAAAAAGACCGAACAAAATCAAACGTAAAGTTGCGGAGGAATATCTGCGCAGCATGAATGACATCGGCTATAATTATAACTATGCGCCGCAAATAAAGCTGTCAATGGGCACAATTGCTAATGGTGCGGGGTGCATTATTAACTTTTGATCACAAGCATTTAATTGCGGACATATTTCGAGTTTTAACGGTTAGGGGCAGGGGGCGGCGCTCGAAGAGTGCCGCCATTTTAGTGGGGCGGCAGGGTCGGGCAGTGGTGGAAAGTATTGTTATTGTTAAGAGGGCGGCAGTGGGGTGCATTAGGGATGGAGCCGGCATCCTTTTGCTTGCGTGGGCTTGTGCGGGTGGGCAAAAGATAAAGGCGACAGCCCGACCGCAGCGATGAGCGAAGCGAGGCGCGCGGGAATGCCAAAAAAAATCGTAACTTTACAAATAGTTGTTGACCAAACGAAAAGAAATCTCTAAAAATTCAAAGGTCGAGGCACGCAAGCGAAGGGATGAGGGAGCGTACTAACGTACGTGACCGAGTCACAAGCGAAGTGTAACGAAGAGATTTGAAGAATTTAAAGATTTATGTTGCGGATGTGGCGTAATTGGTAGCCGTACCAGACTTAGGATCTGGTGCCGAAAGGCGTGGGGGTTCGAGTCCCTTCATCCGCACTCTTATTTAAGATTAAAACTATGAGCAGTACAAGCCCCTTTTCTAACACTGAAACTGCTT
>JAISVE010000025.1 GCA_031271725.1 Bacteroidales bacterium | reverse complement strand
CGGGGTGTAGCGCAGTCCGGCTAGCGCACCTGCTTTGGGAGCAGGGGGTCGAAGGTTCGAATCCTTTCACCCCGACAAACTAAAATAGAACCCGCAATGTCGTTGATGTTGCGGGATTTTTTTGATTTAGATTTCTTATCTTTGCACGATTTTTATAGACAAGATTTTTTAGAACGGAACTCTCAATACAGATTATTAAAATTTTAAAATATTATGAAATATACATCTGACTTATGGAAGACCAAAGTTGGTCTGGCAGAAATGCTGAAAAACGGAGTTATAATGGACGTTACGAATGCCACACAGGCAAAGATAGCAGAAGATGCAGGTGCTATCGCAGTTATGGCTCTTGAACGCGTACCGTCAGATATACGTGCACAAGGCGGCGTTGCCCGTATGAGTGATCCGAAAATGATTAAGGAAATTAAGGCAGCGGTTAGTATTCCGGTAATGGCAAAATGCCGTATCGGGCATATAAGCGAAGCGCAGATCTTACAATCATTAGGCATCGATTTTATTGACGAAAGTGAAGTTTTAACTCCCGCAGATGAGGAATATCATGTGTGGAAACACGATTTTAAGGTGCCTTTTGTTTGTGGTTGCCGCAATCTTGGCGAAGCATTGCGCCGTATAGGCGAAGGTGCTGCAATGATGCGCACCAAAGGCGAGCCCGGAACAGGTAATATCGTAGAAGCGGTAAGGCATTTCAGAATGTTGAAAAGCGGCATACACACGCTTACCGTTACTCCGAAAGAAGAACTGATGACGGCTGCAAAAAATTTGCAAGCACCTTTTGAACTTGTAGAATATGTTGCGGAACACGGCAAACTGCCTGTTCCCAATTTTAGCGCAGGCGGTGTGGCAACTCCTGCCGATGCGGCTTTGATGCGTTTGCTTGGTGCGGAATCAGTGTTTGTAGGCTCAGGCATCTTTAAGTCATCCAATCCTGCAAAGGTGGCAAAGGCAGTTGTTCAGGCTACAACTTTCTATAATGATCCCGACAAACTCGCTGCAATATCGGAAGGTCTTGGCGAGGCAATGCGCGGGCTTGATATAAGGCAGATAGACGAAAAAGACTTGATGGCTACGAGAGGCTGGTAATTTTTGAAGTAGCGGGTTGAGGCATTATGGCAAAAACTATAGGTGTTTTAGGTATTCAGGGTGCAATAGAAAAGCATGTCGAAATAATTGATCAGTTAGGTTATAAAACTGCCCTTGTAAAAACTCAGGAAGTATTAAGCAATATAGATGCCCTTGTAATGCCCGGCGGAGAAAGCACTTCTATGATTCGACAACTTGAATGGTATAGCCTGTTAGAGCCGTTAAAGAAAATTTTGCAAGACGGATTGCCCGTATTTGGAACCTGTGCCGGTTTAATTCTTTTGTCAAACCAAATAAAAATACTTGACATAAGTATATTAAGAAACGCTTACGGCTCCCAGATAAACAGTTTTAAAACCGACTTGCAGGTAAAAGGGATAGACCATAAAGTACCGGCTTTTTTTATTCGTGCGCCGCTTATAGAGAAAGTGAGTGATGATGTTGAGGTTTTATCAATATACAATAATAACCCGGTGTTGGTAAAACAGGGTAAATGTATGGCAGCAACCTTTCATCCGGAACTTACAAACGACACTTCAATCCACGAATTATTTGTAAATATAATATAGTTTCAAATTCAGAATAGATTCTTATGATAAACCGGAGATTTATTCGCGAGAAGGTAGTCCAAACGTTATACGCTTATGTTTTGGGAGGTATAACAAGCATAGAGTTGGCAGATAAAACCATGGATACCGGCTTAAAAAAAACAGAGGAATTATATCTTTATCATCTTTCTTTTCTAGTTGCTTTGAGTGAATATTTTGATAATCGTTTTGAAATAGCCAAGAAAAAATTTTTACCGACAAAGGAAGAATTAAATCCCAATACACGTTTGGTTAGAAACAGGGTTATTGAGCATATTAAAAACAGTGATGTGTATAAAAACATGAACGATGCTTACAGGTTTAATTGGCATGAAAATGAAATCTTGCTTAGTAATATCTATAATCAAATAATACAATCGGATTCTTATAGAAGTTATTTGAAAAGTGAAGATAATTTGAAGGAAGATGTGGATTATTTGTGTCGGTTATATAAAAATAAGATAGTGGAGAATGACACTTTCCGTGAAATTTGCGAAGAAAGTTCGATTTTTTGGGCGAGTGATTATTACAGTATTTCTTATTGGGTATATAGGGCTATAAAGGAGTTCGGAACGGAAAGGCAAGACCTGCTTATTGATAACTATGACGAGGATTTGAAATTTTCTATAAAACTTATTAACGAAGCAATTTTGCATATAGACGAGTATCAAAAAATAGTATATTCATATCTTGAGAATTGGGAGCCTGAAAGGGTTGCAATTATGGATAAAATTATTTTGATAACTGCTGTATCAGAGTTAATTCACTTTCCCTCAATACCTGTAAAAGTTACGCTCAACGAGTTTATTGAGCTTTCAAAATATTTTTGCTCCGAGAACACACGTATATTTGTAAACGGTGTGTTGCATAAAATATCTGTGCAACTTAGCGAGCAGGGTATTATAAAAAAAACAGGACGCGGATTGATATAAATTTCGTATCTTTACCGCCAAAATTAAACATAATAAAAAATAAAAGAACATGAATTTTTTAAGTATTTTACTTCAAGCTGCAGACGCGGCAACACCTAAAAAAGGTGGCGGTTGGGAACAGATTATTTTAATCGGTGTTATTCTCGTTGTCTTTTACTTCTTTTTAATCCGTCCTCAAATGAAACGCAATAAGGAGCAGAAAAAGTTCCGTGAAGGTCTTCAAAGAGGACAACGTGTAATTACCATAGGCGGTATTCATGGGAAGATAGAAGAAATTGCCGACACAACTGTTATTATTTCAGTAGAAGGTGGCAATAAACTTAAAATGGAAAAGAGTGCTATAGCATCAAGTTTTGCCGACCAGATAACTGATAATAAATAATTGGGACAATGCTGCTGCGCACATACGGTCTTACGGGCGGTATAGGAAGCGGAAAAAGCATCGTTTCAAAAATTTTTCAAACGCTTTGCCTACCTGTTTATAATGCGGACAGAGAGGCAAAGCGTTTTTTATTGTGTGATGAAGTAGTTCAACTATTCGGAACAACAGAGCCACGTAAAATTGCACATTCAGTGTTTAATGATGGGGAAAAATTGGCGGCACTTAATTCAATTATTCACCCGAAAGTGATGATTGATTTTGGAGAGTGGGCAATGCAGTTTTCGGGCTTGGATGTGCCGTTTGTATTGATGGAAAGTGCTATAATTTTTGAGGCAAATCTTGCTTCGTATTTTGACAAAATAATAACTGTTGAAGCTCCGATAGAATTGAAAATATCAAGGGTTATGCAACGAGATGGTATTACAGAGGAGGATGTGCGAAAAAGAATGGCTGTGCAACTTCCGGAAAGCGAAAGAGTAAAAAGGGCAGACTTTGTAATCTACAACGACAACCGACAGGCGGTTTTGCCGCAAGTGTTAGCAATGATGTCCGGCGTAAGGAAGTTCTAAAACTTCAAAGGTCAAGGCACACAAATGCAGGGGCTATGGGAGTGTACTAAAGTACGTGACCGAGCCCAAGTGCAGTGCAACGTAGAGATTTGAAGAATTTAGAACTTCCTTCAAACGTATAGTAGATTGCAGCCCCTGACATCACTACTATCAAACCTCCCCAAAACATCAAAAGAGCCGTCTTGGTAAATCTTGCCCAAGTCTTGGGTTTGTATAAAAGGGCAGGAGTAAGTATTGGCAAGATCCATGACATTTATGCCGCCTGTTTTTCCGAATTCCGGCACAATTTCGAAAGGATTGTAAGTAGAACGAAGTACAATTTTCATCCA
>JAISVE010000182.1 GCA_031271725.1 Bacteroidales bacterium | reverse complement strand
GAGCCTATTGTTGCCCTTGGAGGAGGTGCTTTACAAATTATTCGCGGTATTATTATGGCATTGGTATTGTTGCCGTTCCGAAAAGTTTTTACCGAAGAAAACTACGGCTTTTTGAAATTAGGACTTTTAATTTTAGGTTTGTCGGTATTATCAACTTTTTCCGCAGCAACAGGGTCGGTTGATGGATTTATTTACACGAAACTCTCTTTTACCGAACATATAAGCGGATATTTTGAAGCAATTTTATGGATTTCTCTGTTTATTGGAATTTTATGGATTTTCTACAAATTTGAAAAGAAAGCAATAAATATAATAGCCATTGTTTTGGTAGTTCTGATTATTCTAATGAGTATTGCAGGATATTTTGCAGAAGATTTAAATGCTTTGCAAAACAGTTAATCAACATTGTTTGGGTAGTATTTTTACGAAAAAAGCCGTATTCTTGTCTCATATTTGTACTGCAATATGATAAAAATGTGTAAATTTCCTAATTAAATAAAATCAATATGAAAGACATTAGTGTTTGTGGCATTGATTGTGCCGTTGCTTGTATTGAATGCAACAAGAACTTTGAAGAACTGCAACAAAATCCTTGTAAGGGTTGTAATGCCGCTAAAGGAAAAATATTTTGGACTAAGTTTTTGGGCTTAGACACGTGTCCGATTTACGCTTGCGTAGAAAATAAACAGTTGGCGCATTGCGGTCAATGTCCTGACCTTCCTTGCAGTATTTGGCAGCAAAAAGACCCGTCAATGTCTGATGAGCAGCACGAACAAGGGATTAAGGACAGAATAGCAGTGTTGAGAACTTTGTGATGTATGAAACCAATACTGTTTATTTTATCCGGATTGCCTGCTTCGGGAAAATCAACCTTAGCGAAACTTATCGCAAGAGAATATAATGCGGTTTATTTAAGGATTGATACAATAGAGCAAGGGTTGCGTGATTTATGCAATTTTGATGTGCAGGGAGAAGGTTATAGACTGTCTTACAGAATAGCGAGCGATAATTTAAGTTTAGGCAGGAATGTTGTTTCGGATTCTTGCAATCCTGTAGATCTTACTCGTAAGGAATGGGAGGAAGTGGCAAAAGAAAATGACAGTATTTTTATAAATATCGAAATTTTATGCTCAGATAAAGATGAACATAAAAAAAGAGTTGAAACGAGAAAAAGTGACATAAAAGGCTTGAAGTTGCCTGATTGGAAGAGGGTAGAAAGCAGAGAATATCACCCCTGGGAAAGTGATAGAATTGTAATTGATACAGCAAACAGGACAATTGACGAGAGTTTTGAAGAATTGAAAAATAAAATTTCAAAGAGATTTGTCCAATAAACTGATTGTGGAATTGATAAAGCATTCCGCCGAAGAATTACAGGTCTTATAAATATTTTGTACTTTCAAATAAAAAGCGTAAATTTGTCATTATTTTAATGGCTGTTAAATTAACGGCTGTTAAATTATCTTAGATATGAAATTTTACGATAGAATAAAAGAGTTGGAAACGCTGGCACAGATAGAGAAGCAATCATCTAAAACAGCGTGCTTTACTATTATGGTTGGACGAAGACGAACAGGCAAAACTTCTTTGCTTTTGCGTTCATCGGAAGATTTGGCAAACTCGTCTTTCACAGGCAAACTTGCAGGAAAATCCCCCTCAAAATCTCCCTCCAAAAAGAAAGTGCTTTACCTTTTCGTATCCCGTAACAGTGAGGCGGTACTTTGCAGTCAATTTCAAAAGCAGGCAAGCGAAGCATTAGGCTTGCAAATTCACGGCACAATCAATCGTTTTGCCGATTTATTCGAGCAATTATTGATTTTTGCCCAAAAAGAACACTATACCTTAATTATAGATGAATTTCAAGATTTCGACAATATCAATCGAGCAATTTTTAGCGAAATACAAAATCTTTGGGATAGATATAAAGATAAAATAAAACTGAATTTTATTGCTTGCGGTTCAATTTATTCACTGATGATGAAGATTTTTGAAAACAACAAAGAGCCATTGTTTGGGCGTCTGACTTCAAAAATCACACTTAAACCTTTTTCGATAAGCGTGCTAAAAGAGATTTTGAAAGACCATAATCCTAATTATACTGCCGAAGACTTATTATTCCTTTACGCACTTACAGGCGGTGTTTCACACTATGTTGCATTATTGATGAATGCGAAAGCTGTTACCTTCAAAAAAATGCTTGATTTTGCAACTCGTTCTGATTCGCCTTTTTTGAATGAGGGAAAGGAATTGCTTGTGTCGGAATTTGGACGTGATTACAGTACGTATTTTTCAATTCTTCAACTAATTGCAGCAGGAAAAACCACGCAAAGCGAAATAGATTCCATTATCGGAAAAAATACAGGCGCGTATTTGGCAAACCTCGAAAATCAATATTCTTTGGTAGTGAAAAACAAACCGATGTTTTCAAAACCCGAAAGCCGCAATGCGCATTGGAGTATCGGCGACAATTTCCTGCATTTTTGGTTCCGCTTTATTTACCCCAATCAAGCACTTGTTGAGATGGGAAAATTCGACTTGCTAAAGCTGTATATTTCGGACAATTACGAACAGTACAGCGGTTTGTTGCTCGAAAAATATTTTCGACAAAGATTTGCCGAGGAAGAAAGAATTACTTCAATAGGTAATTTTTGGAACAACAACAGCGAAAACGAAATTGATTTGATTGCTTTGAATGACTTTGATAAGACAGCCGTTATTGCAGAAATAAAACGCAATCCTAAAAAAATAAATTTACAAACTTTGGAGATGAAAACCGCCTCTATTCAAAAGGAATTAGCGAGATATAAAGTTTTATTAAAAGCTTTGTCGTTAAAGGATTTGTAAAATTAAGGGCTTATAAAAATGAAAGAATTTGTAAAAATTAAAGGCTTGCGAGAACAACAAAACAGTCGAACTAAATAAACTCAAAAATGGAAATTGTAATAATAATTGGACTTATATTGCTTAACGGATTACTTTCGATGTCTGAAATAGCACTTGTTTCTGCCCGCAAATCAAAATTGGAAGTAGAAGCAAAACGTGGAAACAAATCCGCCGCCACCGCCTTAAAACTCGCAAATCAACCCGACAGGTTTTTTTCAACCATTCAAATAGGAATTACCTTAATAGGAATACTGACCGGTTTATATTCCGGCGAAGCATTTGCCGGAGATTTGGCTATGGTTTTTCAAGGCAGTGCCGCCCTGTCGCCTTACGCCTACATCATTTCCAAAATTATTATTGTTATAACGGTAACCTATCTCACATTGATTTTCGGAGAACTTGTTCCCAAGCGATTGGGCATGAACAAAGCGGAGGGAATAGCGAAGTCGGTTGCAAAACCCATGATTTTTCTCTCCCGTTTAACATACCCCTTTGTGTGGTTTTTGGCAAAAAGCACAGCGGTTATTATGAGATTGTCAGGACTGAATAAAACAGAAGAAAACAAGGTAACGGAAGAGGAGGTAAAAGCCATTGTAAAAGAAAGTTTGAATGATGGCGAAATTCGGGAAATAGAACACGATATTGTTGAACGTGTTTTTAATCTCGGGGACAGGGATATAAGTTCCATTATGACACACCGCACCGAATTAGTATGTATAGATATTGACCTTGATAAATCGCCGGAGGAATTGCACGCCAAAATAGTTAGCAATATACACGACATATACCCTGTTATTTCGGGCAGTATTGACAATCTGGTAGGGGTGATACATTTGAGGGATTTGTTCAGTGAGTTTGGGGTTGATGATTTTTCTTTGGAAAAAATACTTAAAACAACAAGTTACTTGCCGGAAAATATGAGTGTCTATAATGCCTTAATGCATTTCAAAAGCACTCATGTAAAATATGGAATTGTTATTGATGAGTTTGGAACAGTACAGGGTATTGTAACATTAAAAGATATTATGGACGCATTAGTGGGCGAAGTATCTGAAGAGGGAGAAAATAAAAATATTATACAAAGGGAAGATGGCAGTTGGCTTGTTGACGGACAGTATTCATTTTATGATTTTCTGTCGAATTTTGATGCCGAAGATCTATTCACGGACAACGACTATAATACCATAAGCGGATTAATACTCGAACTTTTGGGAAGCATACCCAAAGAGGGACAAAAAGTTGTGTGGAAGCACTTCACATTTGAAGTGCTTGATATGGACGGCGCAAGAATAGACAAGGTGTTGGTGACT
>JAISVE010000171.1 GCA_031271725.1 Bacteroidales bacterium | reverse complement strand
TAAACTTTCAGCTTGCTGTCATTCCCACCGTCAACAACAGAATATTCCAAACTTGCAGGAGGTCCCGCTTCCTGTTCTGCCAATGCGGTAACCTTCACATTTCTGACCTCCCATGTTGCACTTTCCGTATTACAATAGTAACGAAATGCAAAACGCGTGTGCGCCGATATTGTTGATTCGGGAAATTCAACTTCACCTGAAGAAATAAAACTCCATGCCCTATATACATTGTGATTTATATTTTCTATTTCTACCCATGTTGTTGTTTCAACATTGCCTGTATAATTCGCCGTTGCAAATACTTTATACCAACCTTTATCCACTCCGACCTCCAGCATGTCTTCATTTCCGCGCGTGTGTTCAAAAGAAAGTCTTATATCTGTTTTTTCCAACAAGTTTAATTCGGGACTGATAAGCCAGTCTTCATTTGTATAAACCGTTCCTGATGCGTAGCCTGTAATTTGTGCGCCGTAATTTGAATTTGAGGGATTGAAATGCCATCCTTGACTGCCTTCAACGCTTTGGGGTGTAAAGGTTTTAAAGCTTGTTGAATTTTGCAGGCTTTCATCAAGAATTGTTGTTGGGCGCAAGCCTGCGGGCAATGAGAAGTCAAAAGATATTGTTCCTTTTGTTGTATTTTCGCTTATGTTTGTTATGCTTTTGCCTGTGATTTTTGTGCCGCCATCGCCGTTAAGAGCCCATGAAAACATTGCGGGAGTTGTTGTTCCGTCAAAAGATGTTTTAATGTAATAGCCCGGAAAAGGTGCTCCGCCGGCTTCGTTAATAAAACCGTATGAAAAATAATCGTTGTCGGGTATTTCATACGGAGCGGATGAAGCAACAACATACATTTGTTGAGGATGTGTTATGTTTAAATCATCGCCGGTGCCGGTGCCCAACTCTCCTGTGAGTGCATTCGGATGAGCGTGATAGATAAGAAGTCCGTGTCCCGGAACATAACTGTCGAATTTTTGCCGTTGGCGGTTTTCAAGAATATAACGTTCACCGTTATCGTTTACTTTTATCCAATAGGCAGTGGGAGAGCTTGCGGAAGCGGGCATGTTTCTGATATTTTCTGCCCATACAAGTTCTTTCGGATTAACCCAGCCAAAGGCTATTTTTTGCAACATGTTTATGTGTGACGGACTTGCTCCTCCATTGCTCCAACTGCCGCTTGCCATTAAGTCCCAATAGCCTGTTCCGGCATATTGTCCGTTTTCTTCATAGTCTGTGTCATAATAATCGGGCGAGCCAAAACCATGACATAATTCATGGCAAATAACTCCAATGTATGTCATATTATTGCCCTCGTATCCCCGTAATTCCGGCGAACATGAATAGCTGTATCCTACATCAACACCATCATACTCCCTTATATCATAACGAAGCACGCTGTCTTCATCCATTTGTACAAAAGACCATTTATGAGGCCATATCTGTTCGCCGTTGCCGATAGCATCATCGCCGTAACCTGCAAAAAGAATATGAAAATTGGGAACATATCTGTAGCTGTCAATGTTGGCGGCAAATTCGGAAAAATCAACGGAAGGGTCTGCAAGTTGTGCTACTTCTTTTGCGAACTTGAGGCTTCCTTCGCTCATTTGTTTGCTATTGCCATAATAATTTGTGTTTTCGGAAAGCGTTACGGGACCGGCAATTGTTACTTCAATATCCATTTTGCCGTAAGAGTTTTCGCGGTAAAAATCTCTTACGCTTCCTGCACAATTGTTTCCTTTGTAACCAATTTGATTCATTAAATTTTCAATTTCCATTTTAGATTTTTTGAAAGGTCTGTCGGCAAAGCCTGCAAGAATAACGAGGATTTTGTGGGTGCCTGATACGGCTTTTTGTGCTTTGTTTTGCGCGCTTTTGAGGGGGGTGTTTTCTGTATTGTTGCCTGCTTTGTCAAGAATTTGCATTAGTTGGCGCATGCTGCTTTTTTGTTCTTCGCTGTAGCGTAATTTTGTTGGAATTTTTTGTATTTGCTCGCGGCTGGAAGATGTGTATTCTTCTAAATTCTCGCCTCTGTAAAGGATTTCAGATGGTGTGAGATTGCCGTTATTGTCGTGTATGCCAAAAACTATTTCGCGATTATTATTATACATCAGGGTATAGCCTGTCAGGCTTTCCATCCAGTGAATTTTTTCATCGCCCTTAAGAACGACTGTGATTTTTGTGCCGTCCGGTTGAGTTTTTTCTATCGGGTTAGGATTTGCGGGAACTGCGTGCAGCTGCCCGAGCAGCAACAGGGGCAAAAGCAGGATACATAATTTTTTCATTTTGTTGAATTATTTGCGGGGGTTTGAGTTATTTGCAAGGGTGGGTTATTTGCGGGAGCGCGATTGTTTTACAAATGTAAGTTTTTTTTAATCAACATACGGAAAAACATATAAAATAACGGAGGTTGTATTTTGTTAAAAATTTCTATTTTGTAATAATGTTAATTTTTGTACCTTTGCGGTGTTCTGTTATTCTGCTATTTTTATGCTTGCAATAATGAAAAGCACTGAATTTTATCTGAAAATTTTGAAAGAATACAAAAACATGTATTCTGATATATACGGTATTAAATCCATAAAAATATTATCTTTGTTTGACAGTTGCCACTATGGACAAAGGAGAAAATATTATAGAAAAAATACGGCAATACAAGGAGTTGGTTATTAAAAATTTTCCCTTAAAGATAGAACAATTTTGGCTGTTTGGCTCGTATGTAAAGGGAAATTCCAATAAGGACAGTGATATTGATATTGCTTTGGAAATAAGTGATTTTGGCGATAATTATGATTTTTTTTCGGTGGAGCCATTGTTATGGAAAATCAGAAGAAACATTGACTTACGAATTGAGCCACACCTTATTGCTCGAAACACGGATTATGCCGGATTTTTGAACGAAATACACAAAACAGGAATAGAAATATAAAGGTGATAATAAACGCGAAAAAACAGACAGAAGAGAAAAGAATTTGTTTATGGAATATACAGCAATTATAAGAAAAACAGAGGATGGATGGTATGCTGCAAAGTGTGCCCAAATTCCTGAGGCAATTACACAAGGGAGTTCCATAGAGGAAGCAAGGGCAAACCTTGCCGATGCAATAGATTTGGTTTTACAACAGAAAAAAGAACAGACAATAAGAGAGGTAAAAAAACAGCAGCCATTCTATAAATATATTTTTAGAAAAGTCGCTGTTTTATGAAGCGTAATAAATTTGTAAAATACCTTAATGAACATCGTTGTTTTTTAACAAAAGAGGGTAAGAAACATTCCATTTTTACAAATTCTGTTACGGGAAAATTTACCACTGTTCCGCGACATCCTGATATTAACGATTATACCGCTGAAGATGTTTGCAAACAGTTGAATATTCCAAAAATTAAATCGCACTAA
>JAISVE010000151.1 GCA_031271725.1 Bacteroidales bacterium | reverse complement strand
TAATTCTTTTACAAGTTCAGCTCTATTAGGATATTTCTTATCCAGAACTTTTATAATATCTGCTCTCAGCCTGTCAGTCATGTTTTTTTGTTTATATGATATTTGTAAATTTAGCAAATCTTCTTAAATATTTATATTTTTTGCAACTAAATTCTAAAATTTTGCGGAAAACGCAAATCATTTTTATTTTGTTGCGCAATTCGCAAATCATCTCTTTTAATTTTGCGCAAAACACTTTGGATTTATAACAGCACCTTAATATATTTGTAATATACTTTTAAGTATTACAATTTACATGTATTTTATTAAAGTAACTTTTGATAACTTAAATAACAAAAAAAATAAACATGAAACAGATTAAAGTTTTTACACTTAGTTGTATATATTTATTATTTAGCGTATTCCTTGTCGGATGTGGCGAACGTCAATGCCCTGCAATGAGCGACATGTTGATTGATTTCGTACCGTACTCGCCAAATGAAAAAGTATTATTTATTAATGAAGAAAGTGATACGCTTGTTTTTATTACGGAATTTGTAAATAAGAATATTGAAAAATATTGTACAAACAAACCTAACGCTTGTTCAAGACAAATAGATGTAAAGTTGAATAGTGAATTATCATATATATATTTTTGTGTTCAAGAATGGCAATACCCCAACCATCCTAAAAGGAGGTTGAATATAGTGATAGGAGAAAGTTTTTTCAACTGGAACTTTTACGATAGTTATATAATGCCAAATGACACTATTACTTTAATTGCTAACGATGAATCCCCTGCAAATACTGACGCATCTTATGTAAAAGTTCTCGCTAACAAAGGTATAATAGAATTCTGTATAACCGAAAACAAATTTGGTATTCATAAATACAAATGGACCTTATTAGAGTAAAGTAAACATGGCTAATAATAAAGATAGAATGGCGAAGGTGATGCAACATAATTACAGTTTACATGTATTTTATTAAAGTAACTTTTGATAACTTAAATACACTTAAAACCTGCATGATAATAAATAAAAAATATGGCTTAATACAGATGACGATTAAGAGCATTTATTATAAAATGCTTACAATCAGTCATTTACCCCCCCCGTCAACACATAGTACATTAGCTCTAAACGTACTCCACGTATTATTAGAAAATATTAAAAGAAGCGCATTCCGAACAATCGGTTTGCGCTTTTTTTTATTATCAACAATCAAATCCATATCTGCAATTTGATATTAAAACACTGACCATAAAAATAAAAAATTAAGTATTATGAAAAGATTATTAAACATGAAAAAATCATTAAACATTTTTCTTGCAGTAGTATTCCTCGTTACAGGAGTTACCACTGCTCAAAACGCTCGTTTTTCAACGCTAATAAAAGCGAATGAAAAAGCAAAACTCTCCGTTGTCAAAAAAGCAGGCAAGCCTGGAGTTGCAACCATCACCATGATAGTTATCGACCCTTACCCTATGGGAGCAGGAGGTTTTCAAATGGTTCTCGATAAAGATGCTCTATTGGCTGACGACATTAACAACTATTTTGATTCCATAGCATACACTATGGATTGGGGTATTGTCTATTCCGATTATGGTGATTACTTTATCCCTGAGGGCGCAACTCCAACCCTTGACAACCCCGAAGTTGGTACCCACGAAGATACTATTTCCATAGAAGTGCCTCCGGGAATATATGATTATGTTGTTACGCAGCTCTACGTCGATTACGGGATTATAGCTGAAGTTATGGGACAGGATTATCTACCATGCAGAGTCAATAATTTTGAGTTTCAGGCAGGCTATGAATATGTCTTTACATTAGAGTATAGTATGTTGAGTTTGGCAGTAGAATACGATGCCGCATTAACGAGCATTACACTTCCTGCTCCATCTGCCGATCTAACTCAGGATGCAGTGAAAGTTACTCTTAAAAACGCAGGCAAACACAGTTTTTCCAATGTGGAATTGTCATATTCAGTAAACGACTCAACTCCGGTTGTTGAAACATTTACCGACACTTTGGAGCCCGGCGGCATTACAACTTACACTTTCAATACAGTGGCTGATTTTTCACAGACAGGCGTATATGAAGTAACGGCAACAGTAAATTATAATGAAGACCTCAATTTAACAAACAATACCATTTTCGGCAGCACGGAAAAGATTGACACAACGCCCGACCTCACATTTGCCGGAGTCATTGTACCACGCAATTCCTGTGAACTCGGGACAGAAAACACACTTGGTGTTAAAGTTAGCAACATCGGAACTCTTAATTGCACAAAAGGTTTTACATTAAGTTATAAGGTAGGAAATTCAGCCGCCGTACAACAAACATTTACCCAAACTATAGAAAAAAATGCTACCGAAACAATTTATTTTGATGTTAAGGCTGATTTATCCGCCGTTAATAATCATGAAATAATTTTTACAGTTTCTACTCCTGTTGATAAAGATACATCTAATAACGAAATACGTGCAATAGTAAGGCATTACGCGCCTGTAACGGAGCTTCCTTTTGAAAGCGTTTTTGCCAATGAAGCAGCTCGTAATGATTGGTATGTCGGAGAGGGTGAAATTTTGGGTATTTCCAACGGTTGGGCTTATGACTCAATGGGAGAGCCGGCACGTCTTATGTATCAAGTCGGTTCGGATATGCCTCTGCTTTCAAGATGTATAACTTTCGCTCCCGGCTTATATCGTTTTGCCTTTAGTTATAGAGGGGGATTTTTTAGTCCGTTTGGTGGTGCTAATACCTACACCGATTTTTATGTGGCTTACGGCAAATCCGGAACAGATCCTAAGTTATGGACACCTGCGAAAGAATACAACGATTGTTTAACGAGAGATCCGGTTACAGGCGAAATTTTAATAAATATTACAGAGCAGGGAGATTATGTATTTGGAATTTTCCCTAAGAATCTTGAGGTTATAAGATTATATAGTGTATCTATTTCAAATGTGTTGGAACATGATATGCGTATCAACAGTGTTGTTGTTCCGGAATCTATTGCGCGCTTAATGCCCAAGTCGCAAATTGCGGGCGAAAAAACTTTTGCGCTTACCGTTGAAAATTTCGGTGCAACAGCGGCTGAAAGCGGCACAGTTGAATTGAAATTGGGAGCAACAGTTCTTGCCAGCGAAAACATCAGTTTCGACTCATTGGCACAGGTTAAAAATGTAAATATTACAGCCGATTTTGAGACACTTTCCGCAGGTTCTAAAAAACTTATATTTGAAGCAAAAACAAATAATAATGTTACAAGCAGGCAAGAAATATCCTTTACTGTTTCCGACTCCGTTTTTGCCTGGGACAATCTTGACAACGGCTTTGGTGCTTCTGTGGGACATCGTGCACCCGGCGGCTTGGGAGTTGTTTATGAAATCTCAAATGAAGA
>JAISVE010000147.1 GCA_031271725.1 Bacteroidales bacterium | reverse complement strand
TTCCTGTTACCGACAGGGCAGCAAGTGTGAGAGCCGACAGGGAGATAAGCAGCAGCCGTGAGGAATTTAGCAGTGAGAAATTCAGCATTGGTGATTACAGTAACATTGGCAACACAATTTCCGATATTCTTTTTACCGAAACCGAAAAACAACAGCTAACACTTACGGACAGTTTAAGCCTGTTATCTCAAAAAGCAACAAAGAATGCACCGACAGACATTGATAAATTCCTAAATAATCCCAATGAACACAAGGCTATAAAAGTAGATAAAAACAAGGACTATTCCCAAATTCTAATAAGCGATTCTTCGACAAAAGAAGACTTATCTACAGGTACCGAAACAATCGCACGCCTTTACGCACAGCAGGGGCATCCGCAGAAAGCAGAAATAATATACCGCAATCTGATAGAAAGATACCCTGAAAAAATCCTCTACTACAACACGCTTATAAGAAAACTTAAATCATCATAATGTATTCTTTGGTTACAGGTATTCGAAATTTTCTTTTCGACAAAAGCTTGCTGTTGCACGAAGCAATGTTTGATTTGCCTGTTATAAGCGTGGGCAATCTTGAAATGGGGGGAACAGGCAAAACGCCGATGGTGGAATATCTTGTGAGGACACTATTACAAGGCAACAATAGTGATATAACAAAAGGCATAACGGCGAAAAATATCGGCATTGTAACACGCGGCTACGGAAGAAAAAACACCTCACCCCTGCTCGCTGACGCAAGCAGTACAATAGACGACATCGGCGATGAGCCTATGCAGTACCTGCAAGAATTTGGTGATGAAATTTCCCTCTACATAGATGGCAATCGTGTAAGAGGCATAAATAATCTACTCAAATTAAAACCGCAAACAAACATTATTATTTTAGATGATGCTTTTCAGCACCGCTATGTTAAGCCGTCATTAAATATATTGCTTACGACATTTAATCGACCATACTATAAAGACCATGTATTACCTTTCGGGCGATTGCGTGAAAACAAAAGAGGAGCAAAAAGAGCGGATATTATTATCGTAACAAAATGCCCTGCCGGCATTACGCAGGAACAGAAAAATAAAATAACTTCACGCATTAAACCGTTGCCGCATCAACAAATATTTTTTACAACATTCGAATACGAAATCCCTTCCATGCCTTCAAAAGACATAATACTTTTAACGGGCATTGCCCATCCGGAGCCATTAGTAAAATATTTACAGGAAAGCGGCTTCAACATAAAAAAACACATCAACTATCCCGACCATCACCGCTATAGCGAAAAAGAAATCTCAAACCTGAAAGGCTACCCGATTTTTACAACACAAAAAGACAGAACAAAATTGCCTGACATGGCAAATCTATACACGGTAAAAGTAAAACACAGGTTTGTATAGAGTCCAAGTTTAAGGCATTATATACAAGGCGACAAAGCGAGGATGCGAGGGAGCGTACTAAACGTACGTTACCGAGCAGCCGAGCGAAGCACAAAATCGCGATTAAGCGAGAGCAGAGGCAAAACTTGTTTTGACTATGCCGAGCACGAGCGATTTCATTGCGAAGCAATAACTGTCGCAGTAGATGATGCCTTAAAAGCTGAAAGTTGCTCCAACAATAAAGTTTATCCTATACGAAGGATAATCATACCACTTGAAATAACGTCCGGCAATTAAATTATTAACCTGAGCAAAAGCACTCCAACGGCGGAAAAATCTATACTCAAAGCCCAAGTTCCAATCAAAGCCACCTTTAACAGTAACTTCTTCCCTAAGGCGGTTAAGGCAACGCATATTGCTGTAACCAAGCATATCAGTTGTGATAATAAATTTATTGCCTATGTTGTACCGGAAACTTGCCTTTGCCTCAAAAGCCGGCACATAGTAGAGATTATTGTCAAAGTAATTATAAGTAGCCTCAATATGTGCGGATATTCTTTCACCCCAATGCATATTCATTTCACCTTTAATTCTTAAAAAGAAAAGGTCTTCGGAATATATGGGAACAAACTCATTATACCCTTTATAAGACACACCCCAGGGATATTGATAATAATTAAAATTTAATATATTGCCTCGCAACAGAAATTCACCTTTCAAACCTAAATCAATATTCTTGCTTACACTGCTTTTAAGTCCTATATAAAAGTTTAATTTATCCTGCGAAAATTTCAAATTATCTGCCGATAATTCAGGATGCAGATATGGATTTACGTTTGATATTTTTTCAAGAGTATTGCGCTCTACATTGCCTGTAAATCCTACAAATGCCGTTAAAATATTTTTTACTATATGGTATTTGAAATCAACTACGGGATTAAACTGCGCCTTAGGATTATCGCTAAAATCATCCTTAAAAACATAAAGGCGAAGTCCGCCGCTTAATTCAAATGCCCAAAAACTGTAATATACTGTCGGCTCAATTCTAACGATAAAGGAATTGCGTGTTTTATCGTTTTCATGTGCATTGTAGGTGTTGTCATCAAACCCCAAAATACCGCCAACTCTTAACTCATCCGTATGTTTGTTTACAAAGTCTAATTTTTTTTCCAAACGTCCTAAAATTTCTACCGAGTGTTCCCTCGAAAACCATGCAGACAAATTGTAGTTATAGCGTGCGGTTGCCGTATATTTCCACTGTTCCGGCATAACGGCATTATCATCAAACCTAACTTTGAAACCAAAATTTTGATACCAGCGTTGCGGCTGATCTTTCCAATGATAATCTCCAATAAAAGCAGTGTCTTCACTGTCATTAAAACCGTAACAATTTACTTGATTGTAGTTGTAATGCACGTTAAGTGCAGCTGTGAAATCGGGGTGTTGAAATGTTTGTCCGAGTATATCTACATCGTGTGTAACAAAATTAGATTTATATCTCGAATATCCCTTTATTTTTCCAAATGATGACAGGTGTTTGTAAGAGCCTGCAACGCCGTAATTTTTGTTGCGTCCCAAACTGAAATATGCCTCGGCAAGCGGTGTCAAATAATTGCCAAAGCCTAACTTAATATGCTGATGAAAAATCTTGTCGAGAGGCTCTCCGGAAATTCTCGCAGGTTTCATATTCTCAGTAGAATATTCCGTTTTTTCAGGGGTTGAATAGATTACATATTCACTCTCAGGAACAATGTTGATAGGGGTGCTGTCAAGCATGCCCGGAGTGAATATCGGTGCTGCCGCTCCCTGTATTAGTGTTGGTTGATAAGGGGCTACTATAAGCACTTTTTCATTGAAAGACGGTGCCTGCTCTTGCTGCGCCTGTACTTGCCCCTGCGCAAGCAAAGCAACTGCTGCTAAACTTATATATATTACTTTCTTCATACTTTATTATGTTAGAGCGCAAATTATAGCAATGCCGAGATGACAGCGGGGCTCGTGTAATTTTGTTGCGTATTGGCTGCGCTAAAAATTCAGATGTTTGAGCGAAACGCAGTGTAGCGAGTTCTGAATTTTAGCAGCTAAATACGCTTACAAAATAACGAGTTTCGACTGTACGAGGTATTGCCATAATTTGTGCGTTTATATTTTACATATTTGGTATTATTATCTCCGGAGTCTCCTGCGAAGTGCGGCTTTCGCGTTCAATCCGCTCCTGCTCTTCAAGCATAGCCTCTCTCTGCAGAATCTTATCATACTTATCCTGCGCTATTTTTTTCAAATTCTCACCGTCATAATTTTCTATTATACTCTGCAAAGTTTGTTTTGCCTGCAACAAGTTGCCTCTTTGCGTATAAATGTCCGCCCAAAGCAAAAACATCCTTGCAAGAAACTCTTCATTTGACGGCGAATTTGAAATATAGTCGATAATTTTTTCTTCCGCTTCGATAAGCAATCCATCTTTAACCATTTGCTCAATTATAACATAACGTGCCTCTGCCTGATAGTTTGCATTTTTCGAGGAAGTCAGGCGCATATAAGCATCATCACTTAATTCATTATCGCCCATCTGACGCGACAAACGAGCTATTATTATATTTGCCTCGTCTTTTTGGTTGTCGGAAATATTATCCATTTTAAGTAATGCCTGAGCTTCGTCAACAGCCTCCTTCTTTTTATCCAATGCCACGTAACTACGCAGTATGCCTGCCTGTGCTGCAAGCAATGAACTTTGCTGCGTTGAAACACTGCGTAATTTTTTGTAATAGTCAAGTGCTTTTGTGTGATTCGTATCTGCAAAATTCATATTCGCAACCGTAAGCAATGCCTTTTCGGTATAAGGGTTTGCAGGTCTGTCTGCCAACTCCCCGTAAGCAGTTTTGGCAAGTGTTCTGTCATTAATCCTCACCGCACAATCAGCAAGATAATTTAATGCTTCAATAGCAAAGAATCCATTAGGAAACTGTTCCAAATATTTCGTAAAAGAAGTTGCCGCTTCATCAAATTTTTCTTCAAAATAGATATTCTCCGCTGCAAGATACATTATGGAATCCTGTTCCTGCTCATCAATATTTACGCCCGATAATTTTTTGGCATAATCAAAAAATTCATTAGGACGATTTATAGTAATATATATATTTTTTATCGTAAGCAAGGACTGTTTTGCTTCGGAACTTCCCTGATATTTTTCTACTACTTTTTTCAGATAGTCAAGTGCGTCATTGTTTCTACCTTCGTTAAACTTCATCATACCCATCTTTAGATAAGCATTTTTTATCAGAGGGCTATTGGGGTATGATGATATAAGTTCCTTGTAAGCATCTTCCGCTTTCAGATTATTTTCAAGCAGCATCTCGGTTGCCCCGAGTTCATTCAACACAAGCGGCATTAAAGGGCTTGAAGACATTGTCTGATATATCTTTTCAAGCAAAGATACTTTTTGCGCGTACTTTGACAATGCACCCGAACATAATGCCTGTTGATATAAGCCGTAATCGTTTCTATCACCATTAACAGACATAGCCCTACCGTAGTCATGAAAAGCATTTGCATACTGCTTAAGCATAAATTCGCAATCCCCCAAACTCATCAAAGCATCTCTTTTGTAAACGGCATTTGTTGTTACAGAAGCGAATTGGTTAAACTGCAAGGCTGCTGCCGCGTATTGTTTTTGCTCCATTTGAATTACCCCTATTCCGTAAAGAGCATAAGCATATTCTTCAATATTTCTTGACGCTTGCAATGCTAAAAATTTATTGTAGGAATTTAGAGCCTCAGTGTTACTTCCAAGTAAAGACAAACAGGCACCTGCCCAATAAATTGCCTTGGATGTATAAACATCATTGTAACTGTTTTCTTCACATTTCCGAAATGTTTCCAGCGCAGCATTGTAGTCCTCCATATTAAAGAGTTCTGCTCCCCTGCCGAAAAACAACCGTTGCTCCGCTTCTTTCATTTCTGCCGTTTTATACGGAATTTCCGCAAGAGTTTCCAATGCTTCTTTATATGAACGTGTTGTCATAAATACGTCCACAAGATAGGTATTAATTATATTGTTATAAACAGACGAAGGATATTTGTCCAAAAAAGTTCTTAATGCGTCAATGCTTTCCTGATAAGTTGCATGCCCTCTTTGGTGAATTAATTTTGCATAATTATACAGGGCATCTTCCTGCAATACTTCATTGCTTTCCATGTAGGCGGCACTCTTAAATGCTTCCAAAGCAAAACGCACATTATCCTGATTGGCGTAAATATAACCGAGATGATACAGTGAACTCTGAATTAAACCTGTAATCGAAGTATCCGAAAGCGTTGCTACTTTTTGAAAAAAGTAAGCAGACGAATCATATTTCTTTATGCTGAAATATGCGTAACCCAAATTATAGTTATCGTATGGAGATGGAGATTCGGGTGATAGTTTTGCATATATCTTAAGATATGGTAAAGCATTTTCATATTTTCCATCTTTGAAATAAGCGTCCCCTACAAGTTTCGCCACTTCTGCTTTCCTGTTTTCCTTAGCGTCAGGCAAAAGTTTCAAGCCGTTTTCTATAACCTTGCCGTAATCATCTTGTTTGTAATCTATCTGCAAAATAAAGTATGGAATAATTGCTTCAAAAGAGGGGTCGTCTTCAATTTTTTCAAATTCTACTCTCGCACTCTGATAGTTTTCCTGTACATACAAACAGTAGGCGTAATAATAAATTGATATTATACGGTAACGTGTATCTTCTTCAAGCAAAGAATGGAACAAAACTTCCGCATCCAAATATCTTTTCTGCATAAAAAGAGCATAAGCCTTTCTAAAAACATATTCGTTTTTGTCGTTTAAATCCAAAGCATCAATATCTGTTTTTTCGTAGTAGTCAATTGCCTCCTTATAGCGTTTCTGCGTATATTCAAAATTTCCGAGAGCAAAATAAATACTGTTTACGCGGTTGCTGTTCGGATATTCCGTTAAAAATCTTAATAGTGGAGCGTCTGCATTTGAATGAAATAATTTTATATTGCACATTGCAGAATAATACATTGCTTCCTCGCGCATGTATTCGCTATTGCTGTTGCTCTCACTATAAGCACCACTTTTGCCTTTCCTGCTATCCGAAAGCATTCTCAAAACCCATTCAAATTGCTTTTGCGCACTACCGTATTTTGACTTTGAATATAGTTCTATCGCAGAGCGGAAAGTTGCATCCGGCTCATCATAAAAATGTGTTTTCTGTGCCATGCCTGCAAACGGCAACAGCGCAAAAACTGCAACAGACAGTATTAATAAACGTTTTCTCATATCTACTTCCTATTCTTTTTTGCAAAAATTGTTTTGTATTCCGTCTTTACCTTGCCGTTTGCAATATCTTCCAAGCGTCCTTTAATAAATACCCGTCTTATTGAACTTAATTTATCGGTAAAAACTTTTCCTTCCAAATGGTCGTATTCGTGTTGAATTATACGTGCGGGCATACCGTCAAACTCTTTTTCATGAGTGTTGAAATCTTCGTCCTGATAACGTATTCTTACCTTTGATTTTCTAACAACGTCTTCATGTAAACCAGGGAAACTTAAACAGCCCTCATTATATGCCCATTCTTCACCAAATTCTTCAAGCATAACCGGGTTTATCATTGCCATTTTTACGCCTTTTCCCTCCGGATATTCTTCGGCTATCAAGTCGGCATTTATAACAAATACTCTTACACTTTTATTTATTTGAGGGGCTGCAAGTCCTACCCCGCCTGTCTTTTCAAGTGTATCAAACATGTCTTCTATCAACTGTTTGATGTCTATATCGTCTTTATTTATTTCTTTTGCTTTTGTACGAAGTATCGGATTTCCGTACGCTACTATTGGATGTGTCATAGTGTTGCCATGTATGATTGTAAAATTAAAACTGCACTTATTTTATCTACTGTTGCTTTATCCTGTCTTGCTTTTTTGGTTATTCCTGCGTCAATCATCGTTTGAAAGGCGATTTTGGAAGTAAATCTTTCATCTGCTCTTTCTATTTTTATTTGTGGGTATTTCTTTTTTAACTGTGCCACAAAAGGCTCAATAAATTTGCTGCTTTCCGAAGGTTTGCCATTCATTTGCTTTGGCTCACCTACTACTATTGTTTCTACTTCCTCTCTTTTTATATAATCATCCAAAAACCTCGCCAAATCCTTAGTTGCCACAGTTTGCAGTGCTGTTGCAATAATTTTTAACGGGTCGCTCACCGCTATTCCCGTTCTTTTCTGTCCATAATCAATAGAGAGTAATCGCCCCATTCGGCGAAATTACATTTTTTAGTACTAAAAAAAACTGCTTTTTACTTGCGAATTTAACTTTTAGATGTTAAAAGCGGCATTGAGATGTGTGGCATGGAAGGCA
>JAISVE010000023.1 GCA_031271725.1 Bacteroidales bacterium | reverse complement strand
CAAATAAGAGATGAAGTATATTATCTCGGAGTTAATTCTACGGCAATAGTAGCGGTTATTTCTTTCTTTGTAGGTGCAGCCGTTACATCACAAATTAAATACAATATCGACTCCCCAATGATGCCCGATTACGCACTCGGTTTTGCAACCCGCAAGGCGATAATTCTCGAATTTGCGCCTACTATTATCGGTATTATTTTAGCAGGAAAAATCGGCTCACATATTGCTTCGCAACTTGGTACAATGCGTATCTCGGAACAGATTGACGCTATTGAGGCAATGGGTATCAACTCGGCAAACTACCTTATACTGCCAAAAATTATTGCCTGCCTTGTGTTCTGCCCCATACTTATTATGCTTTCCATTGTTGCCGCTCTTATCGGTGGTTGGACTATCGGAGTTAGTGCTGCGGGACTTACCACTTACCAATATATATACGGTATTCAGTTTGAGCCATCGCAGTTTGACATTGCCTGTGCGATTATAAAAATTGTTGTCTTTTCATTTTTGATTTCAAGTATTTCCTCATTTTACGGTTACACTGTGCGAGGTGGTGCACTTGAAGTTGGACGTGCAAGCACAAATGCAATTGTGAATAGCAGTATTGCAATTATTGTATTTAATATGGTATTAAATCAACTTCTAATTGCCTAAAATTGTCAAATAATAGTTGTCAGATAAGGGTTGTAAAATTAGAGTTATCAAATGATAGAAACTAAGCACATAAATAAATCGTTCGAGGATAAACAAGTATTGTTTGATATAAATATTGTTTTTGAAGATAGCGTTAACAACATAATTATCGGACAGAGTGGTTCCGGAAAAACGGTTTTGATGAGATGTTTGCTCGGACTTTTTAGCCCTGACAGCGGCGATATTCTTTTTGATGGTAGAAACTTTGTCGGAGCATCTAACAGTATGGTCTATGAAGTGCGAAAGGATATAGGCACAATTTTTCAAAACAGTGCGCTTTTCGATTCAATGAATGTGTTGCAAAATGTAATGTTTCCTCTTGATATGTTCAGCACCATGTCTTACGCCGATAAGGTTGAACGTTCCATAGAATGTCTTCAACAAGTCGGGCTTGAAAATGTCGAATACAAAATGCCGTCCGAACTTTCAGGCGGAATGCGCAAGCGCGTTGCTATTGCACGTGCTATTTCAACCCGTCCGAAATATCTGTTTTGCGATGAGCCCAATTCCGGACTTGACCCTTATACATCTTCGCTTATTGACGACCTTATCAACGAACTTACTCTGAAATATAATATCACCACTGTTATAAACACACATGATATGAATTCCGTGCTTAAAATGGGTGATAGAATAAATTTCGTTTATCAGGGACATATCGCGTGGCAGGGTACTTCTAAAGATATTCTTTGTTCCAATTCAAAAGAACTTGTTGAATTTTTGGAAAGTTCCGAACTCACGAAACGACTACTTTGCAGGAATTAAAGAATTATTTGTTATTTAACTCACGTTTCAGTAGTTCATAAATTTCCTGCCAAGATTTTTTGTAAAGTTCTGTTGTCTTATCAGATAAATTTATAAATATTTGCGAAGTATAAAAAAGATCTGTCGCCTTTTTTTCATCAACCTTCAAATCAATAATCAAATGTTCTATTATGGGCTCAGAAATATTGACCATATATCTGCTATCGCCAACACCAATTCTGCAATCTATCGCTTGCAATGAATTAAGCGTACAAAAGCAAATTTGATGCGTAGTTTCATGATATTTTAATTCGTTTAAAAAATCTGTTTTTGAAATATCTCCTTTCAAATATTCACCAATTCTGTTTTGTACTTTATCATCCGCCACAGGACCTTCTACAATATCATAATAATGCGCCGGTTCCGGTTTTTCTACATCCCGATTCATCACCACAAAATCCAACCATTCCTCATTGTAATCTTCAAATTTTTTAATTTTACAAATGGAACGAACAAAGGCACTTTCGGAATATTCAAACTCAGAAACTATACCTTGCATATTATGCCTCCGACCCACTATAACCGACCAATTTTCGGCATGATGTAAAAATTTGGTAACGTAAAAACCGCGTCCGAAATCCCGATTAGGTCGACATTGTGCCAAATCTATTTGTTCAATCTTTATATAACTTCCATGATATACTTTCATCAGCGTACTCCTCCGTTATCTCGACAAACTTCATAAATATCATGAACAGCCCAAACATCGTTATCTGTATGCAACGCCCACCAATTCTCCATTAAAAAATCCAGACCACCGTATTTTTTCAAATAAAAATAAGCATCACGCACATTCATCTTGAATGATTCTGCAAATTTCGGAATTATAAAACTGATAAAACTTATCTTATCGCTTATTGTCTTATCTATTGTGGACATTTTCATTTTACAAAGGTACACCAAAAAGTTATGCTTTTTACATCTTGACAATGAAAAAACAAATTTAGCATTGTTTGCGATTTAATGAAAAAATTACGTAACTTTCGAATTGAAACGGATTGAAATGTTACCATTTATAGAAAACGACCCTTGGCTGCACCCTGTTGCGGATAAGATTGAAAGACGTTATAACGACTACGTTAATACGCGGGAATGGCTGAAAAATGAGTACGGCAGCGTGCATAATTTTGCCAATGCCTACCAATACTATGGCTTGCATTATAAGGGTGGAAAATGGATTTTCAGAGAGTGGTTGCCCAATGCAAAAAGCGTATTTTTAATAGGAGATTTTAATAATTGGGATTACACATCTCACCCCCTAAAGCGCATAGAGCGTAATGGCGACTGTAATTGTGGCTGTAATAGCGGCGATTGGGAAATTATTCTTGACAAAAATGCAATAAAGCACGGCGACAGATACAAACTCTATATACACGATGCCACAGGTGCTTGGACTACACATCTACCCGCATATACATTCTATACCGAACAAGACGAAAACAGCAAAGACTTTTCGGCAAAGGTTTTTGAGCCTGAAAAAAAATTTGTGTGGGGAAAGTTTCGCAATCCCGCCCCTACTCTTCTTGGGGAAACTCTAAAAATTCAAAAATCAAGGCGCACGAGTGCAGAAACGAGGGAGCGTACTGAAGTACGTGACCGAGTTTCAAACGAAGTGCAACGCAGAGATTTGAAGAATTTAGAGCTTCCCCTTATCTACGAAGCCCATATCGGAATGGCGCAAGAACAAGAAGGCATAGGCACATACAGGGAGTTTGCAGACATAGTGCTACCGAAAATAAAAAATCTCGGCTACAATATAGTACAAATAATGGGTATAGCAGAACATCCATATTATGGCAGTTTCGGTTATCACGTATCAAATTTCTATGCACCCTCATCACGTTTCGGCACACCGGACGACTTGCGCTATCTTGTAAAAACGGCACATAAACTCGGCTTATCCGTACTGCTTGACTTGGTGCACGCACACTTTGTTGCAAATATAAACGAAGGCTTATACCAACTTGACGGCTCGGACAACCTCTACAACTACGGTGGCAAGAACGGCACACACCCTTATTGGGGCTCAAAAATTTTTGATTACGGCAAAAATGAAGTGCGCAGATTTTTGCTCTCAAATATCCGCTACTGGATGGAAGAATTTTGTTTTGACGG
>JAISVE010000172.1 GCA_031271725.1 Bacteroidales bacterium | reverse complement strand
AAACTTGACGAAATCGAACGTAAAATTAGACAGTTGGAAATTGAGCGTGAAGCGATAAAACGTGAAAAAGATGAGGGCAAGCTCAAAGACCTGAATCAGGAAATTGCAACTCTTTCTTCGGAACGCGATGCTATGCGCGAAGAGTGGAAGGGTGAAAAGGAACTTGTTGAAAAAATCCAAGAGCAATTAAATCTTATCGAACAACACAAATTCGAGGCGCAAAGTGAAGAACGCGCAGGTAACTACGGACGTGTTGCTGAGTTACGCTATGGAAAAATAAAAGAAGCGGAACAACTTGTTGAAGACTTGCAGAAAAAACTTGAAGTCTTGCATCAGGACGGCGCAATGGTAAAACAGGAAGTGGGTACAGAGGAAATTGCCGATGTTGTCAGCCGCTGGACAGGCATTCCTTTAAGCAGAATGTTGCAAAGTGAAAGAGAAAAGTTGCTGCATATCGAAGATGAATTGCACAAAAGAGTTATCGGGCAGGATGAAGCGATTACCTCTATTGCAGATGCAATAAGGCGTTCCCGTGCCGGTCTTAATGATGAACGCAAACCAATAGGCTCGTTTATTTTTCTCGGCACAACAGGCGTAGGAAAAACAGAACTTGCAAATGCCCTTGCCGAATATCTTTTTAATGACGAGCGTGCTATTGTGCGTATAGATATGAGCGAGTATCAGGAAAAGCATACCGTGTCGCGCCTTGTCGGTGCGCCTCCGGGATACGTTGGTTATGACGAAGGCGGACAACTTACCGAAGCAGTGCGCCGCAGACCTTATTCCGTAGTGCTGCTTGATGAAATCGAAAAGGCACATCCGGACGTATTTAATGTGTTATTGCAGGTTTTGGATAACGGCAGGCTTACCGACAACAAGGGGCGGGTAGCGGACTTCAAAAACACCATTATTATAATGACTTCCAATCTTGGTGCTACAACAATACAGGAGGCATACGATAACACTTCCAATCCCGAAGAAGCATATAATAAAAGCAAGAGCGAAGTTATGAACTTGCTCCGCCAAACATTACGTCCTGAATTTCTAAACCGTATTGACGAAGTTATAATGTTTAAGCCGCTCACCGAAAGTGAGATTATGGACATTGTAAAAATTCAGTTACGTGCGCTCGATGCGCTTATGCTTAAAAGCGGCTATACACTTGATATTTCAAACGAAGTTTACAAGGATATTGCTTCGCAAGCTTATGACCCGCAATACGGTGCACGTCCGTTAAAACGTTATATTCAAAAGAACGTTATAAACGAATTATCACGGCAAATTCTTGCAGGCGGGCTTGATAAGGATAAGCCTGTGAGGATGGATGTGTTTGACGGGAAGTATGTGTTTTATCAGAAGTAATTCCTAAAAGCAGTCATCTACTGCGTTGCACTTCACTTGGGGTTCGGTCACGCACTTTAGTACGCTCCCTTCACTCCTGCATTTGTGCGCCTTGTACCTAACTACTTTTAGAAATTACTTCACCTGCGTTAATTAAAGGTGGACTGAAAAATATTACAATAATAACTCCACAAAATTTAATAGAGGTTGTAAAAAATAGCAGCAAAAATAAATGCATTTCATATCGGATACTGTCTATAATTTTTATTACCTTTGAAATTATGTACAAACCTATTGAAATAGACAGGAAAAATTTATCTATAATGGGGGTTAAATTTCCTGATATACAAACTCTTGAACAAACAGCAAATTCAATAGGTACAAATATGTTTGAGGGTTTTCTGCCCACTGCAAATACTATTGCCCTAATTCGTGACTATGTTACAGGTGAGATAACATTTTCACAGTTTGTTTACGCAGCCAAAAACACGGCTTATGCCCAATAGCTATCAATATTTAGACCCTGAATATGTCTATACAGATCCCGAAACGGGAATATTGCGGAATTTGGCAGGTGTTACTGATAAAGAAACTTTAATACTTATAGAGGCTGGTGCAACGGCAAAATGTATAAATGAATTGCAAAAAACACCGCTGAAAATTAAAAGTTCAAAAACCTTGTTGGATATTCATAAATACTTATTTCAAGATGTATATTCTTGGGCTGGTGTTGTAAGAACTGTTGAGATAAGCAAAGGCGGAACTCCGTTTTTTCCTGTAAAGCGTTTTGAAACTGCATTTTCGTATATAGATAGTTTGATTTCAGAATACAGGCAGATAGATAATAGGCAAAAAAAGTTATTGGCACGCAAACTTGCGGAAATTTTAGATAGTGTAAATTTTTTACATCTGTTTAGAGAGGGAAACGGTCGCACACAGCGTGAATTTTTACGTGTGCTTGCTTTGGAAAAAGGATTTATGCTCAATCTTAACCCGCCTGATAATCCTGCAATTTATGAATATTATATGTCAGGGACTATAAATGGTGATGTAGAAAAATTATCTGCAATGATCTTTGAGCAGATAAAATAGTTTGCGGGCAGGGGCAGATAGTTTAGAAATTACTTAACCTGCGTTAATTAAGGGCAGACTGAAAGGTCTGTCCTGTTGTATTTTGTGATTTCGGGCATTACCGCTGTTACTTTTCCCCGCACGTAGCGCACACGTACTCGCTTCGCTCGTGCTCCCCCACCTAACAATTACTTCTTTACAACCCGTGCAGTTTTATTGCCGACACGCAACAGATAAGCCCCTGCGGGCTGGGTGCTTAAATCAACATGATTGCCGTGAGTGCGCTTAACAAGAGTGCCGTTTGCCGAAAACACGGAAACTTCCACAACGGCATCAATGCCGTCAATATACACAACGCCCGAAGTCGGGTTGGGATAAACATTCAATATATTTATTTCCATACGTTGTTCAATTGCTACATTTTCGCTTTCTATCAAATTGAAATCTTGCCAAACAGGTGCATCTAAATAAGTAGATAATGTTCCCATTGGAATATGTAATTTTACATCTCGCAAATAAATATTCTTAAATATGCTGTCAAATTCCGTAATAACCGGCGGAGTTTTCCAATTCACATAAACAGCTGTTAAACTTTTTCGATTGGCAAATGCTTTTGTTCCTATCGTTCTTACAGAAATCGGAATTGATATGGATTTCATACTGCTGCCGGTAGAAGAAGATGCTTTAATCATTTTAGCAATAATGTTATTGTCTTCATCTTGATTCTCTTCCTCTCCATCGGCAAATGCTCCGTCACCAATAGAAACAGTTTCATCAGGGATAGAGTAAGAAGTATCACTTTTTGCAAGCGGATAACAGATTAATTTTGTAAGATCTTTATTGAATAAAACGCCATTGTGAGAACTGTAGTTAGGATTATTTGTATCTACATAAAAACTTGTTAAACCATTGCAAGACTGAAAAACGTCGTATGAAAATGGGTATTCATTTGGATCATCAGTCCACCACATTGGAACCCCGATTGAAGTAACGGAACTTGGAATTATTACATCTGAAAAACCGCTGCAATACGCAAATACTCCTCTGTCTATTTTAATAACAGAATTGGGAATTATTAAACTGCCTGTGAAATTTTTGCAACCCAAAAAAGCATGTTCACCTATTTCAGTAACAGAATTAGGAATTGTTAAATTGCCTGTAAAACCGCTACATCCCTTAAATACTTCTCTGTCTATTTTAATAAGAGAATTAGGAATAGTTAAACTGCCTGTAAAACCGATACATTCCATAAAAGCACCTTCACCTATTTTAGTAACGGAATTGGGAATTGTTAGACTACCTGTAAAATTTCTGCATCCCCAAAAAGCACCTCCACCTATTTCCGTAACGGAATTGGGAATTATTAAATTGCCTGTAAAGCCACTGCAACCCAAAAAAACAGCAGGGTTTATTTTGGTAATTGAATTGGGAATTATTAAATTACCTGTAAAACCGCTACATTCCGTAAATGCCATATTGAATAAACTTGTAACAGAATTGGGGATTATTAAATCCCCTGTAAAACCGCTACAACCCTCAAAGGCAGCAAAACCTATTTTTGTAACCGATTCGGGAATTGTTAATATACCTGTTAAACTGCTGCAGCCCGCAAAGGCATAGTCGCCTATAGATATAACAGAGTTTGGAATTGTTAATGCGCCTTTTTTTCCGGCAGAACATTGCATTAAAATATCTTTTTCTTTATTATAAAGTATTCCGTCATTTGATGAATAGTTGGGATTATTATCATCAACATTTATTTCTGTTAACATTTTGCAATCTCTAAAAACAAAACTTCCTAAATACTCAACAGTGCTTGGAATTGTTGCACTGCCTGTAAAATTGCATCCCTCAAATGCGCTGCTATTAATTGAAGTAACCGACTCCGGAATAGTTAAACTGTCTGTAAAACCGGTACAATAAGCAAATGCACTTTCACCTATTTCCGTAACGGAATTTGGTATTGATAAATTTCCGGTAAAACTACACCAAAGAAAAGCATTCGCTCCGATACGAGTAACGGAATCACCAATTACAAGTGTTTTCAATTTATCTTTGAATGACCACCATGGCAATGTCGAGATATTAAAATTTGCCATATCTCCTTTGCCGCTAATGGTAAGAACACTGTCAATTAAAGTCCAGGTAAGATTTGTTCCATCTCCTTCACCACCGCAATAGCGGGGATAATTAATGCCGTTAAGCAAAAAATCTTTCCAAACAGGAGCGGCTTGATACGCTTGCAATGTTCCGTCGGGAATCATTAAGGGTGTATTCATTATATCCCATCCTTCAAAAACAGACGCATCAGGCATAAAAGGAGGACCAATAGGAATTTCCCAAAACACTTTTACGCTGTCAATATTTATACAGCCGGCAAAAGCAAAACTGCCTATCGTCTCAACTGATTTCGGGATTATTAAATTGCCTGTAAAATTACAACCGGAAAATGCAAAATCAGCTATCAGATTTACGGAATTTGGAATTGTCAGAGTGCCTGTTAAATTTGTGCAATCCTGAAAAAGACCTCCTCCAATGTGAGTTATGGAGTCGGGCAAAGTTACACCTGTAAAACCGCTACAGCCCATAAATGTCTGAGCCCATAGACTTGTAACAGAATTTGGAATTGTTAAATGACCTGTAAAACCGCTACAATTATAGAAAGCATTAAAATCTATATGTGTAACGGAATTTGGAATTATTAAATCTCCCGTAAAACCGCTGCAATACTGAAATGCGCTTCTGCCTATTTTAGTAACGGACTTGGGAATTGTTAAAGTACCTGTTATATTACTGCAATTATTAAAAGCATAATCGCCGATAGTAGTAACTCCATTGCCTATCACAAGCGTTTTTATACTGCTTTTATATTCTGACCAAGGGCTGATAATATCAAATTCTTCATAGTATGCGTTTGCCATTGTTCCGCTACCGCTTATAGTGAGAGTGCTGTCGCTTGTGAATGTCCAAGTCAGGTTTGTGCCATCGCCTTCGCCACCGCAATAACCGGATGCGATAATTTCTTGTGCATTTGCTGTTATTGCAATTAAGCCTGTTAGGGCTAATGCCGTAGTTAGAATTAGTTTTTTCATTTGCTTTTATTTTTTGGTTTATAATGTAGTTTGAATGGCTTGGAATGGTTGGAAAAGGCATAAAAAAAGCGTGATACTTTCTCGTATCCCGCTGATAAAGGTATTTAGCGTAACCCGTAAAGGACAGAATATTTGAAAGTGCTCACGCTTAAAAACAACGTGAGCATTTCAATTTAGATTCTCCTTTACTTAAATCGCTAAATTTTTTATCAGAAAGATAAACTAAAATGCTTTTTCTATTAAAACATATTTTTGTGCATATAGCACCTGTTTTTATTTCATATTTTTATTTGGTTTTTTACTTTTAATTCAATTGCAAAGGTATGAATTTTATTTGTTTTTCAATGCTTTCTATTTTTATTGCTTGGGGTTAATGCTTGGAGAGAATAATGTTGTAATCGGAGTGAACGCAGATGCAAGATTTTCCCGGAAAGCCTGCCTACTTCTCAAAACGTAAAAGCTCGACTAATCAGCAAGTTAACCCCTGGTATTGTAAAAACGGAAATGAATTCGTTATTTATATATAGAGGGGTATATTGTTTCCTCTATAAAACATAAAAAATTAAGAAAATGACAAATGACAAAATGCAAGAAATTACTATTAAGAGTAGTGAAAACTCAAACACAGGCGAGATTGTATTATTTCAACCTAACAACAGCGTACATTTGGAAGTTCGGATAGATAAAGGTGAGTTAGAGTCAAATTCAGTATATTCCATTTTGGAATATACTGCCAACGATGGGAAAATTTACAATACCCAATTTTATAATTTGGATGCAATCCTTTCTATTGGCTATCGGGTAAAATGAGTGGTTACGGCTTCACCGTTTCTTCCTCCTCGCCCGCTCGCCGCAGGCGAGTGGGAACACCCAAAACAGGTTTTTTATCAGAAGTAATTTTATTGCACTAATTCAAAAACTCTAAAAAGTTTGCAGGAGAAATGCATTCAAACTTTGCATCAGGATAGAGCTTCGCGAAACCCTTGGGTGCTTTGGCTTTTTTATTCGGATTCCATTTAAATTCAAATGCAAAAAGAGAGCCGTCCCGTTCCTCAATCATATCAACTTCTTGCTGATCATAACTTCGCCAAAAATAAGTATTGCTAAAAATATTTTGATAATGTTGTTTTTTTAGACGTTCAACAAAACAAAAATTCTCCCATAACATACCCATATCCATACGTGTAGAAGGGTCGTTAAAATTTTGAATTATTGAATTTCTAACGCCATTATCCCAAAAATAATAGCGTGAAGATTTTGAAATTTCTTTTCGCTGATTTGTAGAATATGCCCGAATACGAATAATAGTAAAAGTTTTTTCAAGTAAATCCAAATAACGTTCCACAGTTTGTTTTGCAATACCCAGCGATTTAGACAGCTCATTTAAAGATACTTCATTCCCGATTTGAAAGGCTATAAGTTTTAATAAGTCAACAAGTTTTGCTGAATTTCTTATATTTTCCAACTCCAAAATATCTTTGAATAAATAGGCATTTCTCAGTTCGGTAAGATATTGTTTTTTTGCAAGCTGATTATCCAAGGTCAAAATTTCGGGATAGCTGCCGTAAATCAGATATTGATTTAAGTTTTGTATAACAGGCATTGCTCCGAAATTTGAAACCAGCTCGTCTATAGACAATGGAAATAATGAATATGTTTTTTGCCGTCCTGTCAACGGCTCGCCAATACGATTAGCTAATTCAAATGAAGAAGAGCCGCTTGCTATAATTTTCATTTCAGGGTTTGAGTCTATAAGTAATTTTAACGCTTGTCCTATTTTAGGAATACGCTGTGCCTCATCAATAAAAACAACATCATATCCCTTAAATGCAATGTTAATTGTACTTAAGCTTTCCGAACATAAAATGTTCCGCAAATCGGCGTCATCTCCGGTTCCCGAAAAACATTTAAGATGTTTTTGTTTTGACAGATACCGTTCTATTAAGGACGTCTTTCCAACACGTCTTCCGCCATAAAGAACTGTCACTTTCCCTTTACGCATTTCTTCTGAAAATTGTTTTTCCAATTTACGTTCAATCCATTTCATACAAATATATTTTTAATTAAGGAGGTATGGAAGTCGCATGCAATATTCATTACTTCGGGCGAACTACCTGTTAATGCTCGTTTCATACAAATAAATTTCTAATTATTGTGGATGGAAGTTTTTACAAATATACGAAAAAACATTACTCTATTTGCCAAATTTATATAAATTTGGCAAGTTTAGTTGCTAAATTTATATAAATTTGGCAAGTTTGCTTGCTGGGTTTGCGTTTCCAAGACAAGTTTTCTTTTATCAATCCGTTGTTTATCATATATTTAACCGTGATTTTACGCCGGACTGTGTTAGGGATAGAGTGGAAATCCTTTTGCAGCGAGGCGTAGCCGAGAGGCAAAAGATTGAAGCGATAGCCCGCCCGCTCGCCGCAGGCGAGTGGGAACACCCAAAACTAAAAAAATAGTTGCATAACTAAAAAATTAGTTATATATTTGCAATATCAAATCTATGTTAAACCTAAAAAATAACATCATGGCAAAAAAACATTTCGATGATTCCCTGACACTCACCAAAGCCGAAGAACAAATTATGCAACTGCTTTGGGAAAAAGAGCAGGCATTTGTAAATGACCTTTTGGAACTTATGCCGAATCCAAAGCCTGCCTACAACACTGTGTCCACAATTATAAGAATCTTAGAAAAGAAAGGCTTTGTGGCACATTGCAGTTTTGGAAAAACACATCAATATTTTCCAATTGTGTCGCAATCGCAATACCTCTCCAACTCCATAAACCGTTTGAGCAGTACGTATTTTCAAAACTCATATTCAAGACTGGTTAACTTTTTTGTAGAAGAACACAAACTTAAACCAAAAGAGATTAATGAAATCACACAATTATTAAATAAACTGAAAAATAAAAAATCATGAATACAATATTTCTTGCAGAATGGTGGAGCGAGTATTTGCTCCCGTCAGCCGCATCTTTGGCTGTGTTTTATCTACTATACAAGTTAGTGATAAGGAACGATACGTATTTGCGAAGCAGGAGATTTTTAATTTTAGCATTTTTACTGTTTGCAATAATGCTGCCGTTTCTGAGTTTTCAATTGCCGATGAATATCACTGCAAGCACTGTTGAAAATCCTGTATTTTATCGAGATATTATTTCTACGCCAACGCCTGTCGTAGCAACGGAAATGGCAAGTCCTGCCGCCGATAATATAGCTGAAAACACAATTTCAATTTGGGATATTGTCGGTCTTATTTATGCTGCTGTTGTTTTGTTTTTGTTGATTCGTTTTATTGCAGGAGTTTTGCATTTGGCTATTATTGCCAAAAACGGAAAACGTATCCAAGCAAACGGAGCAACTATTATATTAAGTCCGAATTTTACAACTGCATTCTCATTTTTTCATTTGACCTTTATGCCTGAAACATGGTATAACAGTAACGAGCGTAATGTTGTGTTAAAACACGAACACGTGCATATAGTTCAAAAACACAGTTGGGATTTAGTCTTGATGGAGTTGATTTGTGTTGTGCAATTTTTTAATCCTTTTGTGTGGCTGTTAAGACATGAAATGCGCCTGAATCACGAATTTTTGGCGGATAGAGGTGCTTTGGAAAGCAGCAATAATACCGCACAGTATTTTCAATTATTGTTGCAAAAGATTTTAGGCAAACAGCCTATCTTGGTTAATTCATTTAATTATTCACCCATAAAACAGAGAATTATTATGACAACATTAAAAAAGCAGGCAAAGATATTGAGTAGTGCTCGATATTTTGCATTTGTTTTAGTCGCTCTTTCGCTGACTATTTTGTTTGCCGGCAAGGCGAACTCTACAACTTCAACTACAGCTTCAACTTCGGAAAATACGAAGTATCTTTTCCTGAACGC
>JAISVE010000152.1 GCA_031271725.1 Bacteroidales bacterium | reverse complement strand
TTGGCATCTGAAGTAGCAAATCTTTTGAGAGGAAAATATAAGACAAACTTTACTCCTCATGCCGATTGCGGTGATTATGTTATTGTAGTAAATGCCGAAAAGGTACGTTTTACAGGCAATAAAATGACTGAAAAGCAATATACACGCCACACGGGCTATCCTGGCGGTCAGCGTTTTGCAACTCCTACCGAACTTCTTGGTAAAAAACCTGTTTTTATCGTAGAACACGCAGTAAAAGGCATGTTGCCCAAGAACAAACTTGGCGACCAGCTTTTCAGAAACCTGCATGTATATGTAGGCAGTGAGCACGAACATCAGGCACAGCAGCCAATTCTTATTAACGTTAATGAACTTAAATAGTATATGGAAGTAACTAACAAAATCGGAAGAAGAAAAACGGCTGTTGCCCGTGTATATCTCACAGTTGGCAATGGAACAATTTCCATTAACGACCGCGATTATAAAGAATATTTTCCAACAACAACCTTGCAGTATATCGTAAACCAAGCATTTGAAGTTACGAATACCGGAGGCAAATATGATGTTAAGGCAAATCTTGATGGTGGCGGAATTAAAGGACAGGCAGAGGCACTTCGCCTTGGTATAGCTCGAGCATTGGTTGGCGTTGATGAAGAATATAAAGCAGCTTTGAAGGCAAAAGGACTTCTTACCCGCGATTCACGCATGGTAGAAAGAAAGAAACCCGGTCGTCCCGGCGCACGTAAGCGTTTCCAATTCAGCAAACGTTAAAAATTAGGGTGCGTACATAATCGCACTACGAATGGATAGCCTGCTATCGTTGTGGCAGGTGTTTAGTATCCAAACCGGCAAGACTCCTTTGACATAAAGGACTACTTGGTGGTTGAGTGAGCCGATAAAAAGGCACTTAAAAGGAAGGTAAACTTATAAAAAATAAAAATTATGTCAGTAGTAACTTTCGACGAATTATTAAATTCAGGCGTACATTTTGGACACCTGAAAAGAAAGTGGAACCCCAAAATGTCACAGTACATTTTCTCTGAAAAGAATGGTATCCACATCATCAATCTCAACAAAACAGTAGAAAAATTAGATGAAGCATGCGCTGCTGCTAAGCAAATTGCAAAGTCCGGTAAACTTATACTGTTTGTAGCGACTAAAAAACAGGCACGTACTATTATTGCCGAACAGGCACAACGTGTGGGGATGCCTTATGTTTCCGAACGTTGGCCCGGTGGAATGTTAACTAACTTTGCAACAATTCGCAAAGCAGTTAAAAAGATGGCAACCATAGATGAACTTATGAACGACAAGCAATTTGAGGCGATCTCGAAAAGAGAACGTCTGCAAATTCAACGTGAAAAAGAAAAATTAGAAAGAAATCTGGGCTCTATTGCAAGTTTGCAACGTTTGCCTTCTGCTGTGTTTATTGTTGATATTAACAAGGAACATATTGCTGTTGACGAGGCACGCCGTCTTAATTTGCCAACTTTCGCAATAACAGATACAAACACGAATCCCGAGTTAATAAATTTCCCGATTCCCGCAAATGACGATGCTTCCAAATCAATAGAAATTATCGTTTCAAAAATTGCAGATGCTATTGAAGAAGGTCTTCGCGAAAGAAAGATAGAAAAAGATGCCCGTAAGGACGAGGAAGAAGTTGAGGGAACAAAGGCAAAGGCAGATATTGAAGACGAAGATGATGACGAAGCAGGGGCAGGCAGAGAAAAGCGCGGCAAAAGACGTGGGGAGGATAATGGTGATGACCGTGGCAACCGTAACAAAAGACCACGCCGTTCACCTGCAGGCAATGCCGGAAAAGGTGGCGGTCAGCGCAGATAATCTGTTTACATACATATATCGTGTGCAATATTAAAGAAATGCTGCGGTAAGTAATCAACAAAATATAACTAATTCATTTTAATTTAAAAATTATGGCAAATATAACAGCATCAGATGTAAACAAGCTCCGTCAAATGACGGGTGCCGGAATGATGGATTGTAAGAAGGCACTTGTTGAGTGTGACGGTGACTTTGAAAAAGCAGTCGATTATTTAAGAAAACACGGACAAAAGGTGGCAGCAAAGCGTGCCGACCGTGAAACCCTGCAAGGCAGAGTAGTTGCAGCAGTTAACGACAAGGAAGATTTTGGTTGCATAGTAATGCTCGGTTGCGAAACCGACTTTGTTGCCGAAAGCGAAGATTTCAAGAAAACTGTTGATGAATTCTCAAATCTTGCACTCGGACATCAACCTCGTTCATTAGAGGAACTTAAAGCAATCTCTTTTGAAGGACGTACTGTTGAAGAAAAAATTATAGAACTCACAGGCAAAACCGGTGAAAAGATTGAAATGACCCAGTATTGCTTTATAGACAACAAAGATGCAAAGCGCGTATTTGCTTACAATCACCACGGAAACCGTTTGGCTACCATCGTTGGTTTTAGCGAGGCTTCAGCAACTGAGGATGTTGGTAAGAATGTAGCTATGCAGGTGGCAGCAATGAATCCCATTGCAACAACCGCAAATGAGTTCCCCGAGCACGTTATAGAACATGAGCGTGCTATCGCATTAGAGCAAACTTTGGCAGAGGGCAAACCTGCTGACAAGGCAGCAATGATTGCCGAAGGTCGTCTTAAAAAATTCTTTAAAGAAAATGCTCTCGATCAACAGGAATTTATTCTTGACAGCAAACTTACTGTAGGTGAATATGTGAAACAAAATGGCTCGGCTGTTATTGTAGGCTTCCGCCGTGTCCAAGTTGGCGCGTAAAAAAAAACATACCAAAACAAATGAAAAATCCCGATGTCGAAAGGCATCGGGATTTTTTTATGGTGGTCCCACTTGGGCTCGAACCAAGGACCAAATGATTATGAGTCATCTACTCTAACCAACTGAGCTATGGGACCGTTGCAAAGGTAAGAAAATTTCAGCAAACAACAAAGCGCAAACCTGCATTTGATAAGAAAAAACGCTAACTTTGAAAGATAACCGAAATAGTCTCCCAAAAAAACTTTAAAGAAAAAATTATGCGAAAACCAAGCGTACTAATAGCATTGTTAATCGTTCCTTGTATAGTTCTTGGCTGGGGAAAAACCGGACACAGAATAATTGCGCAAATGGGGCAGGATTTACTATCTCCGGAGATACAAAAAAAAATAACCTCATTACTCAGTGATGCAAATATGGCAATGGTTTCCAATTGGGCGGACGAAGCCCGTTCGGACGTAAACTACAAATATATTTCCTCGTGGCATTATTCCGATTTTGATAAAAATCTTTCAAGAGAAGAGTTTGAAAAAATTGCATTTGAACAGAAAAACGGACAAGCACTTCTCAGGGTATATTCCATTGCACAGACATTGCGCAACAGACAGCCAAATCAAGCGCAGCAAAAACAACAGCGGGATTT
>JAISVE010000124.1 GCA_031271725.1 Bacteroidales bacterium | reverse complement strand
GCGATTGTTGTGTCGGGGCAAGCAAATTCCGGTGGAACATTGCCTATTAAAAGAGGATCCAGGCGTTCAATCCGTTTTCTGAAATTTTCTACAATGCCTGCGCTTGCCCAAAAGGCATCTCCTGTAAGGTAGTAACGTTTTGCAAGATGTACCCAAATTGCATCTTGCCCGATTATTTCCGAGCGTTGATATTTGTCAACGGTGTACCAAACTGCGTACTTAAAGAGTTCCGGCGCGCAGCGTGTTTTTTCGATAAGGCGTTCGAGTGCAATTTTTACAGTGTCGGGAAATTGCATTTTTAATACTTTGTCGCAGTAATCGGAAAGGCGTTGGTGAAAGAGGGGAGTACGGACAACACGGTCATCACAGAGGTCGAAATTATCAAAGTAGTGATTTTTATAGTATTCATATTGCCATTCCTGTTTTAGAGAGTCCGGTACATTTTCCGGTGCCTGCGGCACATCAATTTCTTTTTGCGCTCTGAAAAGTATGGACATAAGATGTTCGGGGTGGTCTTTTATAAATTTTTCCTTCTTTTCATCCATTGCTTTATACACCTTATTAACCTCTTCTCTTATTTCTTCCATTTTTGTGGAATTGGAGTCATCCATAGCGGTTTTATATTGAGTGTTAAATTCCTGAAGTTTTTTCATGTCTTCAGTGCCGTCTGTGGCAAAGTCTTGATACAGTTGATTTTCAGGTGAGTTGGTGAATTTTATGGTTGATATAAGGTCAGGGTAAGTTGCTTCAATATTATATTGTTGATCTTTATCTACAATTATTTCCGCGTAGCGGCGGTCGGTAGTAATAAGCAGGTAAAGCCCACCTTCTTTTGGGCTGTCGGCTGAAACGGTATAGTCGTTGGTTTTCGGATTATATTTCATTGTGTCGGTAATGTATTGGCTGCCGCCATAATATCTGCCGAATAGCAGAATGTGTTTCAAACTGTCAGGATAATTTTTGATTTTTACAGTTAGTTGAAATGGCTTTTTAGCGGGCTGTTTGGAAGTTTGTCCTTTTACAGGGATTGTTGTAAGCAGAAAGGAAGCTACTGCTATAATGTAAAGTATTCGTTTCATATTGTTGGTAGTTTATTTTACTATTTTTACAAAGTTAGTTTTTTTAATGTAATTTTGCACTTGCTTAATGAAACAAGCATTTATACGGAATTTTTCAAGAATATTGAATTTACAATGCAACTTCCATTTTAAATTTATTAGTATGAAATGTACGATTTTTTATTTGATTATAGGGTTGATATTTGGTGGCTGTAAGGGGTCTAACTCAGTTTCGATTTCTGAGGTTTCTGAAGTTTCTGGGGTTTCTGCTCAGGAATGCTCAAGTACAGCAGGCGTTTATGCTTCGGCTTTTAACCATGACAGTGCCTACCGCTTTGTTGTCGAGCAATTGGCTTTCGGGCAACGTGTGCCCGGCAGCAAGGCGCACAGGGAATGTGCCTTGTATATGGCAGGGCGTTTAAGGGATTTTGCCGACACCGTTTTTGTGCAGGAATTTTCGGCGCGCCGTTGGGACGGAGCAGCCTTGCGGGGCAGCAATATAATTGCCTCTTTTAATCCCTCCGCATCGCAACGGGTTTTTCTCTGTGCTCATTGGGATTCCCGTCCCTATGCCGATAACGAAAATGATGAAGCGTTGCATCGGCGTTCGATAGACGGAGCAAATGATGGCGCATCAGGTGTTGGTGTTCTTCTTGAAATTGCCCGTGTATTAAGTCTTTCTGCTGCTGTGTCCGTTGGTGTAGATATTGTTCTTTTTGATTTGGAAGATAGCGGGAAACCGCGTTTTGAACAGACGCAGTACGGTGATGAAAAGACCTGGTGTCTTGGCTCACAGTATTGGGCAGCAAATCCGCACGTTGCCGGTTACCGCGCATCTTACGGAATACTGCTTGATATGGTTGGCGTGCGCAACGCAACTTTTAAGCAGGAGGGAACTTCCTTGCACTATGCCCCCGACATTATGGCTAAGGTTTGGAAAACCGCTTCTGCGCTCGGCTACGGACGTTACTTCGTTTATGAGCAGGCAACTCCGATTATAGATGACCATCTGTTTATAAATCAAATAGCCGGAATACCCACAATTGATATTATTGCCCTTGACGGCAATACTCCCCACGGCTTTTTTCCGCATTGGCACACCTTGCAGGATAACATTGAGAATATAGACAAACAGACGCTTAAAATGGTAGGTGATGTTGTATTAAAAACAATTAATAATTAAAATAAAAAATGAAAAAATTAATTTTTACAGCAGCAATGGCTTTCGCGCTATTATTTTCACAGAAAGTAAACGCTCAGATTACATTGGAACACACCTTTGATGGGAATGTAGATTACAGTACCTCAAGTTATTTCTATCCAGGTATAGATTACTATACATACTTTAATAGTGAAACTAATCAGGTTAGAATATACAATAAAGATTACTCCTTGTATAAATCCATTACAATTACACCGCCTGCAAATTATCATATAAGTAGTGTTTATATTCTTAGTAAAAATGTATTCACAAATGACAATAAAATTACTTTTTTTGCGTATTTTACACAGGACAATGCCTCAATGAATAATTCATTAAGTAATCTTAAATTATATGATGAAAATGGTGTAGTTATAAAGGATTTCGGATATTTATATAGCTTTCATCCGAGTGTGCATATTGTTTCCAATAAATACCGTTTATCTGTAGTACGCTATATTTACACAAATTCCAATAACTCAATTACAAACGAAACAGATATATATTCCCTTCCCGGAACTGTAAGTAATAATACGGCAATAAATGCGCCGCAGCCGGCAGGTAATGCAAGTCCGTTAATTGTTTATCCCAATCCGGCAAAAAGCGATGTGTTTGTTGAATGTGACGGCTTTAATACCGTAAAGTTTTATGATGTATCCGGCAAGGAAGTTTTAACGCAAAACGCAGCAGACAAAACAGTGGTAAATATTGGACATTTGCCAACCGGAGTTTACGTTGTTAATGTTGTCCGTGACGGAAGGGTTATCGGAAGCAATAAAATTGTAAAGCAATAAAAACATATAGTTATGCACGTAAAGAAAATCGGGCTGGTAGCCCATGACGGACAAAAGAAAAACCTTAAAGAATGGGTTGAATGGAATAGGGATATTCTGGTACAATATGACCTTGTTTGCACCGGCACAACAGGCAAAATCATAAAAGAATCATTGTCCAGATGTGTTGACCATAGCTATTTCGACCATCATTTTACAATTTTAAAGTCGGGTCCTCTCGGCGGCGACCAGCAACTCGGCGCAATGATTGTTAATGGCGAAATTCAAATGCTGGTTTTCTTCTGGGACCCGATGGAAAGCCAACCCCACGATGTTGACGTAAAAGCACTTTTGCGCATCACCACAATGTACAACGTGCCCGCCGCCTGCAACCGCGCCACCGCCGATTTCCTGATATCTTCTCCATTACTAAACCTCGACTATAAATCTGAACCGCAGGACTTTTCTTCCTACGTTAACAGGAGAATATGAAAATTCCGCAACTTGCCAAGCAGACCGCAATCTACGGCATTCCTTCGATAGTTGGAAGGTTGCTCAATTTTTTGCTTGTTCCGCTTTACACCTACATCTTTCTGCCGCAAGAATACGGTATTGTTACGGAACTCTACGCCTACACCGCTTTACTGCTTGTGATACTGACTTACGGAATGGAAACAACTTTTTTCCGTTTTATGCAGAAGGCTCAGACCGACAAAGTATTCAGTACAAGCGTGTGGAGTTTGCTTGCAACTTCTCTGATATTTCTGTCAGCAGTGCTATTGTTCAGAAACAATATTGCATCATTTTTTGACTATCCGAATGCACAGCAATTTGTTGTTTGGTTTGCTTTTATTCTTTTTGCAGACGTAATGATGGCAATACCTTTCTGCTTGCTGCGGCAGGAAAACAGGGCTATGCGCTTTGCGGTTTTGCGTACAATCAACATAGCATTAAATATCGGATTAAACCTGTTTTTTATACTTTTATTACCGGCGTTATTGCAGGATTTCAAGCCCGATGTCAAATATATTTTCCTGTCAAACCTTGTTGCAAGCGGAATAACATTGCTGTTGCTAATGCCTGAACTGCGCCGCACGAAGCCTGTTTTCGACAAGCGTTTATGGCGTGATATGATGATATACACTCTGCCTGTTATGGTGTGGGGAATTGCGGGTATTATCGACAGCACATTTGACAAAGTGCTTTTCCGCTCGCTTATTCCCGACAAGGCAAATGCAATGCATCAACTTGGTATTTACGGTGCCTGTGCAAAACTTGCGGTAATAATGAATCTTTGCGTGCAAGCATTTCGCTACGCAGCAGAGCCGTATTTTTTCAAGAAAGCACAGCAGAAAAACGCAGCTGAAACCTACGCCCGCGTAATGAACTATTTTGTGATGGCTTGCTGTATTATATTTCTCGGCTGTTCATTATTTTTGGATGAGTTGATGCTGCTTGTCGGCAAGGACTACAGAGAGGGCGCAGATGTGGTGCCTGTGTTGCTTATGGCAAATCTTTTTCTCGGCATATTTTACAATCTTTCGATATGGTATAAGGTTACGGACAAAACGAGTATAGGTGCTGTAATAGCGGTTATCGGCTCGGCATTGTCAATTGGATTGAATGTTGTGTTGATACCGGTTTTTGGCTATCATGGTGCGGCGTGGGCTGCGCTTGCCTGCTACTTTGCGATTACTGCAATTTCATACTTTACAGGTCAAAAATACTATCCTGTAAACTATCCATTAGGGCGTATATTCTTCTATTTATTGCTTGCGGTGTCGTTGTATGTTGTGAAGGTGCTTGTTGATTTGGAAGGCTTTTGGGGAGTGTTGGTTTCAGTGGGATTATTTGTGGGATATTTGGCTGTGATTTGCGCTGTGCATGGTGTACTAAAAAAGGGCATAGGCAGAAAACGTTCCTGAAATTTGCTTTTATCTCGGCTTAATCGTAAATTCGCGTTATTATGGAAGGTGGTTTAATAAATCTTTTTATCCGTTCTATTTTTATAGACAATATGATATTTGCCTATTTCTTGGGAATGTGTTCCTATTTGGCAATATCAAAAAATGTAAAAACATCTTTCGGACTTGGCGTTGCGGTAATGGTAGTAATGCTTATCACCGTTCCTGTAAATTATCTTGTAAACAGTTATCTGCTTAAAAAAGGAGCCCTGACTTGGCTGTCCGCGCAGTTTGCCGGAGTCGATTTGGGCTTTCTTTCACTTATAATGTTTATCGCTTTGGTGGCGGCGGTAGTGCAGATACTTGAAATGTTTATCGAAAAAGTATCACCGTCTTTATACGCTGCGCTTGGCATCTTTTTACCTTTAATAGCGGTTAATTGCGCTATTCTCGGTGCGTCTCTTTTTATGCAGGAGCGCGAATACACAAGTCTTGGCGAAGCAACTGTATTTGCTGCGGGCTCAGGCTTGGGCTGGTTGCTTGCAATAGTCGGCATTGCAGCGATAAGGGAAAAACTCCAATACTCCAACATTCCCGCACCTCTGCGCGGGCTTGGCATTGCCTTTATTATTACGGGGCTTATGGGGATTTCGTTTATGGCGTTTCTCGGCATTAAACTCTAAATTTTGCTTTGTGAAATTTAGGCGTGTCCGCTACTGTCCCACGCACGCATAACAGGACGGTGGAATATTTCCTTTGCTCATGCTCAATTTCTGCTATGCTGTAACAGTCTTGTCTGCTAAAATTCGGAAACTGTTTATTTTTACAACTCCTAATTATGGTTGCATTGCGCTCTGCTGACTTTACAACCTCATTTTTGCTATGTCCGAATTTCAACGCAGCCAATCCTTAACAGCATTACGCAGAACTTTCAAAGTCGCAATCGTAAATATTTCCGCCGTCTCCCGCACCGGTCGCGCTTTCCGTTCTAATGTACCTTATTGTTAAAAACTTTTATTGTTTTTTCGCATCTCAGTTCGTTATTTATATAAAGGGATACTATATGCCTTTTATATAAATAATCTTAGAATATGAAAAGTAATATTAGCAAAACGTTCACAAAAGTAGGCAGAATTACAATGCCTATTGCAAGGGCAGCAAAAATGAAAGCAGCAGATATTTGCGTGGATAACAACCATGTAAGACACGTTGCCAATGAGCACAAAAGAGAATTAACTCAATTAGGAATATCTGCTATTGACTTAATAAAGTTAGTCGCAACATCATTTAATCGAATTTATCAAGCAAAGAAAGGTTGTTTTTTCATTGTTATATATGACTCTAAACAAACAGGTAAGACAAGGTCTGCGTTATCGAATTAAATTACATAGAAAAATATGAGTTCTATGAGATAAAAAGTTCCGCACCTTATCGGTTAAGTTTTTTCAAGGCAAAAAATCTATTGTGGCAAAAAGAGCAAAAAAAGCGACCGTTGAACTGAAAATTAGTTCAACGGTCGCTTATTAAACAATAGTTGCTTAAAATGAAAGGAACCGCCCTGCCTTTCAAGGTAATTGGCTTATTACCTACCGCTTTCCACCGCCGAAATAAAGCCATATTTCAGTTTGTGCGTTACGGTAACGTAAAGGTACGATTAAGTCTAATAAAAAGCAAATATCCTCGCCTTATTGATGAATTTAGAATAATGCAATTGTTTGGAATATTGTGTAATTTTGGCTTGATGGAAAATAGCGTAATAAAGCAAAAATTAGACAGTATTTTCGGCGACAAGCGTTGCATTGGTATTCTTGGAATGGGGCGGGAGGGGATAAGTTCCTATCTTTTGTTGCGCAGATATTATCCCCAAAAAAATATTTTTCTTATAGACCAAAAGCGCGATTTCCTTGAACGTATGCCTGCGGGACTTGCTGATGACTCACGTGTGCGGGCTTTGGTGGGTGAAAAAGTTTTTGATTTTTTGTTGAAGGATGAGGAGGGTTCCCGGCGTAATGCCGCATCTTCCATCGACCTGTTTCTAAAAACTCCCGGCATATCTCTAAAAAATTATCCCGCGCTGTTGCACGATAAAAGAATGTCCTCGCAAACGGAAATTTTTCTTTCGCTTTTTGGACAGCAGTGCATAGGGGTTACAGGTACAAAAGGTAAGAGTACCACAACAAATCTTATCTACCACCTGCTAAAGCCATACAAAAAAGCTGTAATGGCGGGCAATATGGGCATTCCGCTTTTCGATATTATTGATGAAATTACGCCCGATACCGTTGTTGTCTGCGAACTGTCATCACATCAACTTGAACTTGTACATCACCCACCGCGTATAGGCGTTCTGCTAAATCTTTACGAGGAACATTTAGACCATTATGTTGATTACCTCGCATATCAGCGGGCGAAAATGAATATCTTTGCGGGTAGGAGAGAAGGTAGTGATGTCGGGATTGCTGCGGGAAGTTGCAATGCGAGTGCTGACATTGCTAAAGTAAACAGTAATGTCGGTAGTGATATTGCGATTTTCAATTCCGATGATCCGCTTATTGCACAAAGGTTTAAGGAGATTGAATTTAACGGAATTAAATTGCCGTTTTCTGCCGATGCCGACTCAACAATGCAAATACTTTTGCAAGCACTGTGCGCTTTGATTGGTGTACACAATGAATTAAACAAAAAAGCAGCGATACTTGCAGTCCGCTCTATGGGCTTGACTGATGAGCAAATAAAAACCGGTTTATCGTCTTTCAAACCACTGCCGCACCGCTTGGAATATATCGGTGAGATAGACGGCATTCATTTCTACAACGATTCAATTTCCACAATCCCACAGGCAACCATTGCTGCGATTGAGAGCGTGCGTTCAGTGTATGAGGTTGGCAGCATTATTCTCGGCGGCTTTGACCGAGGTATTGACTACACTTCGCTTGTAGATTACCTGCGTGAAAAGCCTGTTCCCGCAATCGCCTTTACAGGTGAGGCAGGTAGGCGGATTTTACAACTACTGCAAGAATCCGGAGTTGTCGATGTTGGCGGTGTTGAAACATTTCAATCCGATAATTACACCGAAATAGTAAAGTGGTGCAAACAGCACACAAGGAAAGGCACTGCCTGCATACTTTCACCCGCTGCTGCCAGTTACGACCAATTCAAAAACTTCGAGGAAAGAGGAAAAGTATTTACGGATTTGGTGTTGGGAAAATAGTAATGTGTATTTAGAATAAACATAAAATGAGTATTGGAGCAATTTTTAGTGTAGTTTGAGCGAACCCCCCGCCTGCGCCAAGCCACCAAACCGTTTGCAGACAGAGCAGCGTATTTTGGAAAATCAAGAAAATTGAAATATAAACAGATTGATAACAATAAACTCAAATTTTATAACAATGGACAAACTATTATTATCCGTAATTATCGGACTTGTGGCAGGAATTGTTGACATTATTCCTATGATAGTGCAAAAGTTACCGAAGTATTCGACAACTGCTGCATTTTTCCATTACTTTTTCATCTCA
>JAISVE010000174.1 GCA_031271725.1 Bacteroidales bacterium | reverse complement strand
TTTTGTTCTACGAGTTGATAGATTGTTGTTAAAATTTCTATGTTCTTTAGAATTTCAAAATTTTTGTTGTCCGAAAAATCTCTTTGCTGCGCTCTTGCCGGCGTAGTTGCCGTTATTGCAAACAATGCTGCTGCTACGGCAACTGATATTATAAGTATTTTTTTCATGTTTTAAAAATTTGACATTTATGAAGTTTACGGAACATCCATTAGGTTGAATGCCAACGAAGCGGAATGCCCGCAAATTTACAACTTCTTAACGACAAATTAGCATAAGGACATTATAAATAAAAAAGGCAGCACTTCGTTTTCAACTGCCGCCTTTTTAGAAAATATATTAAACTTTATTTCAATTCTTTCTTTTAAACCATTTTGAGCCACCTCCAACTCTACCTGCATAGTCACGATAAAAAATCAAAATATTTTTATCTACTACAAAACAATCAGAGCTTACATGCGTTCCATTCTTGATATATAGAACGGTATCATATCTCTCGTTTGTCGGCTCATAAAGCCCATGTCCAACTGTAAATTTTTCTCCCGACTCAATTACAACTCCATTTTTTATTTTGCTCCAAGCACTGTCTTCTGTAAAAATAACAAACTCTGTAATTCCCGTATTTTCAGGAGTTTGAGGATTACTATCATTCAATGACGTCATCAAATATGTCTTTTCCCACTCCCACTCACCAATTAAACTTATCTCCTCATTCAAACTAATTGTTTGATTTAATTGAGTGTGAAATTTTATACTTGCCGTATAAATTACATTATTTGATTGCTTAAATGTAAATGTATAAGTGCTGTTTGTTTGCAAGCAAGAAACCTCATAAGCAATGGTTCCCAAACAAACACAATTACAATCGTTACCATAATCATAAACATCAACTACAATATTTTGTTCTGTTTGCGATAAATTTGCGGTAATGCTATCACAGCAACAATTAATAGTCAAGCCTTGTTCTATTCGCAGAGTTTTGTCATCAATGGCTGTGAATTTAATGTAGTTCTCCTTTAAAGTATTTAATGTTTTACTTTGCGTATTGCAAAGCGAATATTTCACATTGTTGAGTGTTAATTTGCCGGCGTAGGAATTTTCATCCCCACACGAAGCCGTAACGGCAATCACTATCAACAGCAGTGGAACTACTATTAGTTTGTAAATTGTTTTTTTCATAATTTCACGTTTTAGTTTACGCTATTGAATTTAATATTTAGGAATTTTCATTGCAAAAGTTCATTAGTGCCACATACAACCGCTGCGTAGGAAACCCCACAACATTGAAGAACGAGCCTTCAATGCGTTCAAGGGCAACAAAGCCCAACCACTCCTGTATGCCGTAAGACCCTGCCTTATCGTAGGGTTTATAATTATCAACGTAATAAATAATTTCTTCCTCCAACAACGGTCGAAATGAAACGCGGGACTCAACCGAAAAACTACTTTCCTTTTCTTTTGTTCTCAAGCAAACACCTGTAATAACTTCGTGTGTTTTGCCCGAAAGTTTTTGCAGCATAGCAATTGCTTCACTTCTATCTTTGGGTTTGCCAAGAATTTCTCCTGATAAAATCACATCCGTATCGGCTGTAATCAGCATTGTTTTTTCGGGCATTTGCTCAAGGTCGTATGCCTTTGATTTTTCTTTTGCGAGAAATTCCGACACTTGTTCTGCCGGTAAATCTTTAGGATATTCTTCGTTTATATTTTTAAAGAGAATGTCAAAATAAAAGCCCATTTTTTTTAACAATTCTTGACGTCTTGGAGAAGCACTGCAGAGTACAAGTCTGTATGGATAGTTTTCGGGTTTTGTGGTCATCTGAATTAAAGTGTTTTTAAGTATTTATCAATTTCTTTTGCTGCTTTGCGAGCCATACCCATTGCAAGGATTACAGTGGCTGCACCTGATACGGCATCACCGCCTGCATAAACGCCCTTTCGGGTTGTTTTGCCGTTTTCATCCGCTGTAATGCCACCCCATTTTTCGGTTTGCAAGCCTTCTGTTCCGCGTGCTATTACAGGGTTTGGCGATGTTCCGAGTGCCATTACAACTTCATCAACCTCAAGTTCAAATTCCGAACTTGGTATTTCTACGGGACTGCGTCTGCCGCTTGCATCAGGCTCACCGAGTTCCATTTTAATACACTTCATTCCTTTTACCCAGCCATTACCATCGCTGATAATTTCAATCGGATTTGTGAGTTCTAAAAAATGTATTCCTTCTTCGTGTGCGTGATGTATTTCCTCTTTTCTTGCGGGCATTTCTGCCTCTGTTCTGCGATATACTACATAAACTTCGGAGCCGAGGCGTTTTGCTACGCGCGCTGCGTCCATTGCTACATTTCCGCCACCTACAACAGCAACTTTTTTGCCTGTAAAAACGGGAGTGTCGTATTCATGATTATAGGCTCTCATAAGGTTTGTGCGCGTAAGCAGTTCGTTTGCCGATAAAACACCGTTTAATTCCTCACCCTTTATGTGCATAAACTTCGGAAGCCCTGCGCCGCTACCGATAAATACGGCACTATAGTTTTCCTTCTCAAACAGGTTATCTATACTTAATGTTTTACCTATTATAACGTTTGTCTCAAACTTTACACCAAGTGCTTTCAGGTTTTCTACTTCGTGCGCTACTACTTTTTTAGGCAAACGAAATTCGGGAATACCATATACAAGCACGCCGCCTTCCTTATGCAATGCTTCAAATACCGTTACATTATAGCCCATTTTTGCGAGGTCTCCTGCGCAGGTTAAGCCTGCGGGACCTGAGCCTATAACAGCAACGGAAAGTTCTAAATTCCCCAAATCTTTGCGAGGGGTATTATCTGCAACTTCGCCAGCAACTCCCTTTGTTGATACCTCCCGCATATAATCTGCAACAAAACGCTCCAACTTGCCTATATTTACCGGCTCACCCTTTATGCCGAGAATACAATCACCCTCGCACTGGCTTTCCTGCGGACACACACGCCCACAAACAGCCGGAAGTGCCGAATCAATTGCAATAATACGTGCGGCTTCTTCCATATCACCTTGCCCGACACAACTTATAAATTGCGGAATTTTTATCGACACGGGACATTTATCAACACATTTCGGCTTTCTGCAATGCAGACAGCGTTTTGCTTCCGACACCGCTTCTTCAAAAGTGAAACCGAAATTTACTTCGTCAAAATTTTTATTGCGGACATCCGGATCCTGCTCGCTTGGATTTATCCGCTTTGCCGATTTGGGTATCTGCATTGCTGCTTCTTCATTAACAGCCGCAATAGCCGACTCTCTAACAGCAGCAGCAAGATTGCAAATATGTTCAGGTGTAACTTCACCTATCTCGTATTTCCTGTACATTGACTGACGTTTCATTGCTTCATCGAAATCAACAAGTGAAGCATCGAATTCCGGTCCGTCCACACAAGTAAATCTCACTTTTCCACCAACAGTAACACGGCAAGCACCGCACATACCCGTGCCGTCAACCATTAAAGAATTTAATGAAACAATCGTTTTGATACCGTAAGTTTGTGCCAGTGCGGATACGGTTTTCATCATTATCATCGGTCCGATGCAGATAATTTCGTCATATTCTTTTCCTCTCACATCTATCAATTCCTTCATCATTGCATCTACTCTACCATTAAAGCCGAGAGTGCCGTCATCGGTGCAAAGAAAAAGTTCGCCCGCAACCTCTGCCATTTCTTTTTCCAAAACCATCAAGTTTGCAGAGCGTGC
>JAISVE010000148.1 GCA_031271725.1 Bacteroidales bacterium | reverse complement strand
AAAGACGTAAAAGTTAATTCCACTCTCGCTGCTGCCGGCAATGATGTTAAGTATGCCGAAACCGTTTATCCTGAGCCTATTTATTCAACTGCAATCAAAGCAGAAAATTCTTCCGATGATGAAAAACTCGGCACAGTACTTAACGAAATTCACGCTTCCGATCCGACTTTTATTGTTGAATATTCCCGCGAATTAAAACAGATAATTATAAAAGGACAGGGCGAATTTCACATCAACACTATTAAATGGATGCTTGATAAGCAATATAAAATTCCTACAGTGTTTATAGCACCGAAAATCCCCTACCGCGAAACAATTACAAAGAGTGCCGAAGCGATGTACCGCCACAAAAAACAGTCCGGGGGTGCAGGTCAGTTCGCCGAAGTACACATGCTTATTGAGCCTTACTATGACGGTATGCCCAATCAAAGCAAGTATCCTATACGTGGTACGGAAACCCACGATTTACCTTGGGGTGGAAAACTCGTATTTAACAATTGCATTGTAGGCGGTGCCATTGATGCCCGCTTCCAGCCTGCAATCCTAAAAGGCATAATGGAAAAAATGGAAGAAGGACCTCTCACAGGCTCTTATGCCCGCGATATTGTTATCAACATTTTTGACGGAAAAATGCACCCTGTTGATTCAAACGAAATGGCATTCAAACTTGCCGGACGCAATGCTTTCCGTGAAGCATTTAAGAATGCGGGACCAAAAATCCTCGAGCCGATATATCTCGTTGAAGTTACTGTTCCTGCCGACCGCATGGGTGATGTTATGACAGACCTGCAAGGCAGACGTGCCGTTGTTATGGGTATGAACAGCGAAGGCAACTATCAGGTTATCTCGGCAAAAGTTCCGCTCGCCGAAATGAATCGTTATGCTACAACGCTAAGTTCCCTCACTTCCGGTCGTGCAACTTACGGAATGAAGTTCTCCGAGTACCAGCAAGTACCCACGGATGTTCAGACTACACTGCTGAAAGCTTACGAAGAAGCACACAAGGAAGAGGAGTAGTAAACGTTTGAAAATTCTACTTCTGCTGCGTTGGCTACGCTCGGTTGCTCAATCACGTACTCAAGTACGCTCATTCGCAACCTCACTTGCCGCCTTGCAGAAGCGAATTTTGAAACGTTTAAACTGACGTAACTACGCTTAATAAAAGAGGCGAACTTTAAAAAGTTCGCCTCTTTGCTATTGTGGTTGTGGTACACGTTTACTTTTCAGGACAGAGTACCGAACAAAGACTATCCTCTTAACTTACCACGTTTATAGAGAATGCGGACAACCAGAAAGAATATGCCGCTTGCGGCTGTAAGAGATAATAAAACATAATTTACAGGGCAAGGCTCGGAGCCTACCAAACGGCTAAAAAAATCAAACAGAAAAAATAAAAGAAACACTGCAAACAGTCCGTTCTTTTCCTGCTTCATTACTTTGTTCCAATTAAACTTACCCACAGGACTTACCCATAAACGAAAATCCGGAACAAATGCCGGCGTTACCAAAGCCCAGTCAAGATATTCATTACCGAATTTCTCTATCATAAAACTTTCTTCTGCATACATTATTCTTTCGTAATACAGAATGTACGCAAGAGTAAACGCTACAACAAACCAAAAATTTTCGGTTATCAATGCCAAACCGAGCCACATAAAAAAGTTTCCCAAATATAACGGGTGGCGCACAATCGAATAAATACCTTGCTTGTTTACGCTATCGGCAATCTGCCCCTGTTCGGTATTGCGCCCCGAAGTTCTCGGTGCCACATAACCAATCGTAAAGCAGCGGATAGCAAGCCCAAGCAAACTTACCACCATGCTAAAATACAAAAAACTTGTACTGTGGTATTCCTCGCGCAGATAAACAAGAAGTCCCAAAACAAGAACTATTACAGGCAACATACTTCTACGCTTAAACAGCCAGTTGCCTTGCTCTTCAAATGATTTCGCTAAATTCACTTTTATTTGTTATTTGTAAAGGGCGCGAAGTTACGGATTTTTAAGGACTATTTGCTTTTTATTTTATGCGACAATAATTTATATAAAACAGGCTATGCTTAATCATTTATAAGCAACCATTTCCATATAGGGATAACTTGAATGGTAATGCCGTTTTCTTGCAAAGTGCTTTCTTCGGAAAACGTAACAATTTCAATTTTTTTTAATCGGTAAAATTCGGATAGTTTTACCAGTGCTGAGATTTCGCGTTTATAAGTTTCGTCATCGGCGATACTATACGATACTTGTATGGCTCTGCTTTCTTTCGGAATAAAGAAATCAACTTCAACATTCTTCTTGTAATAAAACAAATCGTCACCATATTTTTTTATCAGGTCAATAGCCACAATATTTTCTAAAAGTTTGGTTTCGGGATCGAATAGAAAATTATTTAATAATCCATTGTCGAAAAAATATCGTTTCTTGAAAGTTTCCTTATCGCTCAATTTGTCCGAAAAATTGGAAATACCAAAAACCAAGTAAGCATCCATCAAAAATTGCAGATATTCAACAAGTGTATTACGTGCAATAGTTGTCCCTGTTGAGTCCACAATATTTTTTATCCGAGTTAAAGACGAGGGCTGCATCACACTTTCTGCTAATTTTTTTGCAAGTACACGAATTGCATTTTCGTTACGAATATCATTTCGAGAAATAATATCACCTAAAAGAATTTTTTGATATAGTGAGTTTATCCAACTGCGTTTGTCATTTATTGTAAATGATTCGGCAAATCCACCATAATAAAAATAATTTCGAAATGCTCGAATAACTTGCGTGCGATTATTGGCGTACTCCCAATTTTTCTTTAAAGAAATGTTGTGATAAGTTAAGTATTCTTGAAAGGAGAATGGGAAAACTTCACGAGCAATAAAGCGTCCTCCAAGCGTTGTGTGTATGTCTTTACTCAGCATTTTTGCATTACTTCCTGTAACAAAAACGCGATATTTAGAATCTGCTAAACGGCGGGCAAATTTTTCCCAACCATAAATATTTTGAATTTCATCTAAAAATATCAACGGTTTAAAGTCAAACATCTCTTTGTAGGCATCCAACAGCAAGCCGAGTTTTTCCGCTTTGATGGAAGCAATCCGTTCGTCCTCAAAATTGATATACAAAACTTCTTCTATGGTAATCTTTTTCGATTTTATCAAATCTTGAATAATCTGATACATCAAATAGGATTTTCCTGCACGACGCAGCCCTATAAAGACATAATTTGCTGATGGTTCTAATTCAATTGGTCGTTGAATTAGTTTAACAGATGTTATTTCTTCCTGTTTTTCAGCAATTAAACGCTTGATAATTTCCTTATCCATATCATGATAATTTGTTTTATCGACTACAAATATACAAATTATTTATCAATATAATGGACAATAATTTTAGATTATTTATCAATATAATGGACAATAATTTTAGATTTTTTGCTCTCGCACTGCTTCTTAAAATTCCGCATTCTGCGGATAACGCGGGAAAGGAATAACATCCCGGATATTGCTCATACCTGTAACGAAAAGCAACAGGCGTTCAAAGCCAAGCCCAAAGCCACTGTGAGGAGCAGAGCCAAATCTGCGCGTATCCATATACCACCACATATCACGTGTGCTTATTCCAACTTCGGTTATTCTTTTGGCTAACTTATCATAATCGTCCTCACGTTGTGAGCCGCCGATAATTTCACCTATTGCAGGGAAAAGAACATCCATTGCACGCACGGTTTTTCCGTCTGCATTTTGTTTCATATAAAAGGCTTTTATTTCCTTTGGATAGTCGGTAAGAATTACAGGATTGTTAAAATGTTTTTCTACCAAATAACGCTC
>JAISVE010000078.1 GCA_031271725.1 Bacteroidales bacterium | reverse complement strand
GAGCGTTTCACTCCGCCGAAAATTCCTTTTTCAAGTGCCGAAAACAGTCCTTCCTTTTCTATTTTTTGCAACAGTTCAGAAGCGTTTTCCAATACTTTTTGCGCACGTTTTTGAATAATGCCGTCCGTTTTGAATTCAACTTCATCACCTATATTATGCAAATTGTTGAAAATATATTTTGCATTTTCAATTGCCAAAAATCTATCTGACATAAAGGGTGTATGTATCGCCTCAGTCATCATTCCCAGAAGTTGAATGCCCTGCCCTGTCCAGATAGCGATTTCGTTAAACAGTGCATTTTGAATTTGTCCTTTGAAAACATTGCCTGTCATAAATTTTGTGGGCGGCATATATTTTAGCGGTGCTTTCGGAAATATTTCGCGTGTCATTTGCGCCTGTGCCAATTCGTAAAGAAAACCGTTTTTTAATTCGGGATCCATTTCAAAGGCGTGTCCCAAGCCCATTTGCTCCTCAGGAAGACCTGCCAACAATGCCAATTGTTCGTTGATTAAATCTGACGCCAAAACAGTATGTGCTTCTTCAAAAGCGTCTGCGGTTGTCAAATAATTATCCTCGCCTGTGTTGATAATAACGCCCGCAAAGCCGTTTATAATGCGTGAAAAATATTGGTCGATTAAAGTTCGTTGAGGATTGATGTCGCGGAATAAAATTCCGTAAAGTGCATCATTCAACATTACGTCCAAACCTTCCAATGCGCCCATTGCCGCAATTTCGGGCATACATAAACCCGAACAGTAATTGCATAAGCGAATATATCTGCCAATTTCCAATCCCACTTCATCCAAAGCTTTACGCATAATGCGGAAGTTTTCCTGCGTGGCGTAAGTTCCGCCGAAACCTTCGGTGGTTGCGCCGTAAGGCACATAGTCGAGCAGACTTTGTCCTGTTGTGCGGATAACGGCAATAACGTCTGCGCCCTGTCTGGCGGCGGCTTGCGCCTGCACTACATCTTCGTAGATATTGCCTGTAGCAACAATTACGTAGAGATATGGTTTTGTTCCTTCACCGATTTTTGCAATGGTATCTTCACGGCGTTTTCTATTTGCTTTAATGCGTTCAACTGCGGCATCTATGTAGGGCTGTAAAACTGCTTGTGTTGTTTGCGGGCTTTGCACTGTCTGCTCGGTTTGCACCGCTGCGTAACTTGTAATATCAATTTCGTCCGTTGCAATTTTTTCCGCTATTGCTTGTGGCGAAAGCCCTGTTTTAGTCATTGCGCCCGCCAAAACAGAAAGCACGCCGTCTTGCAAACGCCCTGCCTCTTGAATTGCGTTTACAACCACATTCGGCAACGGCACACTGTTTTCATCAACACCATCTATGCCAATCAAACGGCATAATGTCCGCTCCACCGTAACGGTGGTATAACCGCCCACAAACTGCTGAACATCTTCGGCAATTTTTTGCGCCGTGCTTTTAGCATTCGCTACTTTTGAAAAATCCAATCCTAATTTACTTTTCATACATATAAATTTTTAATTATTGCTACGCAATGCTTTCAATAATTCCAAAAATAATTTTCCACGTTCGGTTATTCGTAATTTCTGCGCAGGATGGTTGGGATTTTCGGGAATGGTTTGTTCAATCAGATGTTGAGAGAGTAATTTTTTGATGGTTCTGTTCATATATCCTGAAACTTGTTTAAGTTGAAATACAACCATCAACTCCTGTCTTGACATCGGATCAAGGGCTAATTTCTCAAGTATAAAACTATACATGGTCTTATTTTTCAACTCTTGCCCTAACTCTTGCCCCAACTCTTGCCCCAACTCTCTTTTTCGCTCTTTTTCAGCAATATACTCTAACTTCACAAACTGTACCTGAAAAGACAGTCCCACCTCTTTCCAACGGAAATCAATCTGTGGATAATCTTTCAAATCATCAACAATCAACTTCAAACCATTACCCCACTGGTCAATAATGCCCATCCGCTTAAATACAGGTGCAATAATTTTGTTACGCACATCGCTCTGACGACTCTCCATCGCAGAATAGTCTATTGACGGAAGTAATAATCCGGGGCTTGTAATCTCAATCATATCATCGTAAACTGCCACTTTTATATCTTTACCTGTTAGCGAGTAGTCCCTGTGTACAATTGCATTTCTAATCACTTCCCTTATGGCTTTTACCGGATACTCCCAATGTGAAACCGTATAAACTCCTTCTACTGTTGCCCCTCTATTGATATGGCGCAGCACAAAGTTGTAGGCTTCTTCAGCCTGCGTAGAGATATTGGAATAAATACTTTTACGATCTATAAATTCTTCCGACCCTGTACCTTTGAACCTTGCACATTCCACTTTGGCAAAATGGAACATTGATTGCCGCAACTCATCGTCTGAAAGCAGAATTAAAGCATTGGTAGGATATTCTACCCCTTGAATATTCTTTGTGAGTTCCAGTTTTTGTAATACTTTACTATCTACCGGCTCGCCTGTTTTATCTTCATATTCTTTTTTGAAACTCTTAATATCCAATGCTTCCGCCAACTTATTCATTACCGGTTCGCTGTCAAAAGAAATATTCTGCCTGTGACGTTCCAATTCGGCAATTATCATTTCATCCGCTTGACGGTTTGTTGAACCAACGCGAATATATGTGCCTTTCAATTTCCCGTTATCTTTAAGATAATACGGTGGAGTACTGCCGCGATATATCAACACTCTTATCAAGTGTTTATTATCCTCCATTAAAAACGTGATCTCCGGCATAATAGCAGGGTAACAACGGTCATGAATCAGGTTGCTGATTTTTTCTTCCATTGCTAAAAGATCATCCTCGGCAATCCCCGTTATCTCTCTGGGATTATTGTTGATACCGATATAAATCTCACCTCCTGCATCATTTGCAAAAGCCACTACTGTCTTTGCTATATCTGCATTTTCCGGCAATTCGCGCTTAAATTCAAGCCGCCGTCCTTCCGGGTAGTTCACAAGGTTCTTTATATGCTCTGCAATAATCATTTTTATTAGGACATAATTATTTTTTGTGTCTGCAAAAACAATCTGCCAAATGGTCATTTACATAGCCCACTGCTTGCAAGTGTGCATAGCAAAT